>JAQBPP010000370.1 GCA_028287455.1 Bacilli bacterium
AGGTGAGCATTTGGATGGCACATATGGCGCTGTATCGTGAGTGGCGTCCACAACGTTTTGCTGATCTGGTGGGTCAGGAGCATTTGACTCGCACGCTGCAAAACGCGCTCCGTACCAATCGGTTTTCCCATGCCTACTTATTTAATGGACCGCGTGGAACGGGGAAAACATCGGCGGCGAAGATTGTAGCCAGAGCGATCAACTGCGAACAGGGGCCGGCGGCGGAACCCTGCAATGAATGCGACGTTTGCCTCCGAATACTAGACGGCACCAATATGGATGTGCGGGAGATTGACGCCGCATCCAATCGCGGCATTGATGAGATTCGGGAGATTCGTGATAAAATCAAAACCGTGCCTACTGAGGCGCGTTACAAAGTATACATCATTGATGAAGTTCACATGTTAACGCCTGAGGCGTTTAACGCGTTGCTCAAAACGCTTGAAGAACCGCCTCCTCATGTCATGTTCATTTTGGCCACTACGGAGCCTCACAAGCTGCCGGCGACCGTGGTGTCCCGTTGTCAGCGGTTCGATTTCAGGCGGATCATGACGCGCGATATCGTCGATCACTTAAAACGGATTGCCAGTCAGCGCGGCGAGGCCGTCGAAGAAGAGGCGTACTGGATGATTGCGCGGTATGCAGAAGGCGGACTAAGGGACGCGCTTAGTCTGTTTGATCAAGTGCTGACACTTGGCTCCGCAGGCGTGTCAGCTAAAGATGTAGAAGACATCATCGGCGCAACGTCTCTTAAGCGGCTTGGTGAGTTGTCGCGAGCGATTGCAGGCGGCGATCAAAGGGAAGCGCTGCTCATCCTGACCGATTTGGTAGGGCTAGGCAAAGACCCGGGACAGCTGCTGCGTGAATGGACAGGGTACTTCCGTGATCTACTGCTGTGGAAAACTGCGCCTGATCTGGCTGAAATGCAGGATCGCATTCAGTATGAACCCGACTTTGGACAAACTGCAGATTTGTTTTCAACTGGGACGTTGATGCAAGTGCTGGAGCTTTGTGGACAAGCACAAACGGAGTTGCGCTGGCAGACGCAGGCCAGGCTGTTAGTGGAACTGCTGGCAATTCGATTATGCCGCGCACAGGATGATTCGCTGGCCGGTTTAAAAGAGCGGCTGCAGGAAGTCGAGCAGCAATTGGAACTGCTGCGCTCGGGGCAACCTGTTGTCGCATCTGCCAGAGCGCCTGAAATTGCAAGTGTTCCGTCATCAACTGGAGATTCTGCCCGTGCGTTACATGCGCAAGCTGCTAAACCTGCTGCGACAGACAATGTGCCGCCTGCAAGTCGTGCAGCAATTGTGGGCACAACTACATCCCAACCGGAGCGGCCGACCGGAGCGGAGGCGATTGTGGCTCGTTTTGCCGGCCATCAGGAAGACGCAGGCCAGGATCGACTGAAGGCTGTGCTTTCAGGCTGGCAGCGCATTCTGGAGCAGGTGAAGCACGTGAAGATCCAAACCCAAGCGTGGTTGGTGAACGGCGACCCTGTTGCGGCAGTGCCTGGCGCTATTTTGGTTGCCTATAAAAATCAGATGCATATGGAGACTTGTCTCAAAGACATGCATCGTGAAATAATTGAAAAAGTGTTTGCAGAAATACTGGGGGATTCATATCAATTAGTAGGGATTTTAGCTACAAAGTGGGCAACGTTGCAGGGCGCGGGTTCTGCGCAGGCAGAGGCCCCAGTGGCGGGCCAACAGGAGCAGGACACTTCAACGCCGAACCATGATCTGGATCAATTGGCTAAAGACGTTATTGCCGTCTTTGGCTCAGATCGAGTTGAAATAGTAGAGTGAACGGGAGGACAAATCAAATGAAAAACATGAACCAGTTGATGAAGCAAGCGAAGAAAATGCAGGAAGAAATGATGAAGGCACAGGAAGCGCTTGGCGAGCAAAAAGTTGAGGGTACTGCGGGCGGTGGAGCGGTGAAGGTAGTGGCCACCGGGCATAAATTGGTCGAGTCCATTACGATTGTGCCGGATGCTGTAGACCCGAATGATGTTGAAATGCTGCAAGACCTGGTGCTGACAGCAGTAAATGATGCACTCAAAAAGGCAGACGAGATTGCTTCGAATGAAATGTCCAAACAGACGCGCGGTTTAAATCTGCCGGGATTATTTTAACTAAGGGATGGTTTATTATCCTCAGCCAATCTCTGATCTAATTGATGCGTTTATGCGATTGCCCGGTATTGGACCGAAATCGGCTCAACGCCTGGCTTTTCATGTTTTGAACATGAAGGAAGACGATGTAATTGGAATTGCCAAAGCCCTGGTAAACGCCAAGCGTAATCTGCACTATTGTTCTGTCTGCTGTACAGTCACCGACGTTGATCCTTGCCGGATTTGCCAAGACCCGAATCGAAATCGGCTGCAAATTTGTGTAGTGCAGGATCCCAAGGATGTGGTCGCCATGGAGCGAACACACGAGTTCAATGGAAAATATCACGTGCTGCAGGGGGCCCTTTCTCCCATAGAAGGGCTGGGTCCTGACCAAATTCGCATTGCGGAATTGCTCAGACGTTTGCAGTCGGATGAAGCCAGCGAAGTAGAAGAGATCATCCTGGCGACGAATCCAAACATTGAAGGCGAGGCAACGGCGATGTATCTGTCACGCCTGCTGAGGCCGGTGGGCATTCGAGTTACCCGTATTGCGCACGGACTGCCAGTGGGCGGCGACCTCGACTACGCAGATGAGGTCACCCTAACGCGGGCGCTTGAAG
>JAQBPP010000049.1 GCA_028287455.1 Bacilli bacterium
TTCGAATCAGGTGTGGGTTTACATCCCAGCTGGCTTCACACTCACTGAAGTGGCCAACCTGTGCATGGCGGCCGGCGTTTGCCAGGATGGCAATGCGTTGATCGGGCAAGCGCAGCAGAGCGGCGTACTCATTCGCAGCGGGTCGTTCGCCTTACCGATCAAAGGTGATGCTCAGCAGATCCTGCAAATCATTTCAACCAAATAGAGGAAGGCGCCTGATCACGGTGCTTGTGCGCTTGTACGCTTGCGTTTAAGTGGTAATTATGGTATATTCGAGGCTGAAAATTTCACACGATGCATACTTTCGAGTCCGCATAAGTTGGCGGAATTATGGTGCATCGGAGGCAAACTCGAGAGGGGTACAACAATGGCAATTATCAGCATGAAGCAATTGCTCGAAGCCGGGGTACATTTCGGTCATCAAACCCGAAGATGGAATCCGAAGATGGCGCGTTACATTTTTACTGAACGCAACGGCATCTACATCATCGATTTACAGAAGACAGTGAAGAAGTTTGAAGAAGCGTACAACTTCGTTCGCGATCTTACTTCAGACGGCAAAACCATCTTGATGGTCGGTACGAAAAAACAAGCGCAAGAGGCTGTCAAGGAAGAAGCCGAACGCTGCGGCATGTACTTCGTGAATCAGCGCTGGCTGGGCGGCACCATGACCAACTTTGGTACAATTCAAAAGCGGATTGACCGCCTGCGTGATCTGGAGCGGATGGAAGAGGACGGAACTTTCGAAGTTCTTCCGAAAAAAGAAGTGATTATCCTGAACAAAGAAAAAGATCGTCTGGAGAAATTCCTTGGCGGAATTAAAGGGATGAAAAAACTGCCAGGCGCGTTGTTTATAATCGACCCACGCAAAGAGCGTATCGCAGTAGCTGAAGCAAAAAAATTGGGTATCCCAATCGTCGCAATTGTAGATACGAACTGTGACCCTGATGAAATTGATTATCAGATTCCAGGAAATGATGACGCGATTCGCGCCGTCAAACTAATCACCGCAAGGCTTGCCGATGCGGTGCTGGAAGGTAATCAAGGAGAAGAAACAACCGCGTAATGTATTGCAGGTGGGTGAGGGGAACGGCAACAATCAACCTTGCCCACCTTTTTCAGGTAAAACTTACTACATACAGCAGGGTCTGGGAAGGGGATTTCCATGGCAGTAACAGCTAATATGGTTAAAGAGCTCCGTGAAAAAACAGGAGCGGGTATGATGGATTGCAAACGCGCATTGGAAGATGCGAATGGCGATATGGAGAAGGCCTCTGAACTCTTAAGAGAACGGGGATTGGCAGCCGCTGCGAAAAAAGCAAGCCGGATTGCTTCTGAAGGTATTGTTGAATCCTATATTCATGCCGGCGGTAAAATTGGAGTCTTGGTTGAGGTCAATTGCGAAACCGATTTTGTCGCCAAAACCGATGAATTTCGTTCTTTCGTACGCGATGTTGCGATGCACATTGCGGCAGCCGCTCCTCGCTATATACGACGCGAAGAAGTTCCAGCTGACGAAGTGGAAAGAGAGCGGGAAATTCTCCGCAACCTCACTCTTAATGAGGGAAAACCGGAAAAAATCGTCGATAAGATTGTCGAAGGACGGATTGACAAGTTCTTCAAAGATATCTGCCTGGTTGAGCAAGACTTTGTGAAAAACCCCGATCTGACGATTGAATCGTTGCTTAAGGAACGTGTTTCCAAAATTGGGGAGAACATTTCGATTCGCAGGTTTGCCCGGTTTGTACTCGGGGAAGGATTAGAGAAGAGAGAAGACAACTTTGCAGAAGAAGTCATGTCCCAGATCAAGCGTTAATTCTCAGGTTACGCTCGTTATGGGCGAGTATGCATAATGAAAATGGGGACACTCGCGTGTTCCCATTTTTTCCAATATGCGTCTTTAAACGTCTTTATGGTTGACAGCGCTTGATATGTCGGTTAGTCTTTGACAAGATTAGGAATTTTTTTAAAATGCGGAGGATAAACGATGAGCTCACCCAAATACAATCGAGTGATTTTAAAATTAAGCGGGGAAGCATTAGCAGGCGGCGGTGGATATGGAATTGATGCTGTCGTTATCAGTTCCTTGGCTAAGCAGGTGCATGAGATTGTCGAGTTGGGTGCTCAAGTAGCGATCGTAGTCGGAGGCGGCAACATTTGGCGCGGTGTGTCCGGAAGCAATCAGGGCATGGACCGGGCAACGGCCGACTACATGGGAATGCTGGCAACTGTTTTAAATGCACTGGCTTTGCAGGATGCACTGGAATCGATCGGCGTCCCAACCCGGGTGCAGACAGCCATTGAAATGCGACAAGTTGCTGAACCTTATATACGAAGACGCGCCATTCGTCATTTGGAAAAAGGACGCGTAGTGATATTCGCAGCCGGGAACGGCAATCCATATTTTACTACTGACACTACTGCAGCTCTGCGTGCCGCTGAAATTGAAGCGGAAGTGATCCTGATGGCCAAGAACAATGTGGATGGTGTGTATACGGCTGATCCGAAGACAGACCCAACAGCTACGAAATATGAAACACTGTCATTTTTGGAGGTGCTCAATCGCGGACTTGGAGTCATGGATTCGACAGCGATTTCGCTTTGTATGGATAACCACATCCCGATTCTTGTGTTCAACCTTACAGAGGAAGGCAATATCAAACGCGCGCTTGTAGGGGAAAACATTGGTACAACAGTAGGGGGGAAGCAGAATAATGATTAATGATCTGCTCAGTTCGTTAGACGACCGGATGGAAAAGGCGATCGGTGCTGTAAAACGCGATTTCTCCACGTTGCGCGCCGGACGTGCCACTCCTGGGATGCTGGATCGGGTTACTGTCGACTATTATGGATCTCAAATGCCCATCAACCAATTGGCAAACGTTACTGTGCCTGAACCCAGAATGCTGGTCATCACACCCTGGGATAAAAGTTCGCTGAAAGAGATCGAAAGGTCGATCATCTCCTCCGACCTGGGCATCACGCCTTCCAATGACGGCAGCATTATTCGCCTCGCCATCCCGCAGCCAACTGAACAACGGCGTCTGGATCTGGGCAAACAAGCCCGGAAGATGGCCGAGGAAGGACGTATCGCGATTCGAAATATCAGGCGCGACGTCAATGAAGACATCAAGAAGCTGGAAAAGTCGGGCGATATCTCAGAAGATGACAGCCACCGTGCCCAAGAGCGGGTGCAAGATGCCACGAATAAATTTGTTGAAGAAATCGAAAAATTGCTGTCAGCCAAGGAAAAAGAAATTACGGAAGTTTAAGCAGCATCAGGGTCAACTGTTGCCCTCTTCGATCTGAAGAGGGCGTTGTTCTAGCAGTCTGGAGCATGGGGGATTGGGATGTTAAACACAATACGCGGTTGGTTCAGCAAGACTTCTGTCGATCATGACGCACAGTCGAACTTCTCGGGTGACGGGGTCCCTGTGCATGTTGCGATCATTATG
>JAQBPP010000372.1 GCA_028287455.1 Bacilli bacterium
GCTTTGTTTGATGCAGCAAATGGGTGGGGGCAACCCGTATCGGTAAAGGCGATGAATACTGCGATTGATAAAGCCTTGCAGTGCGGCACAGCATTTGTCGGCGTGAGAAACTCGAATCATTTTGGAACCGCTTCCTATTACACCAAAATGGCTGCATCGCGCGGATGCATTGGCATTGCGATGACGAATGCATCGGCAGTGATGGTTCCTTTTGGCGCAATGGAAGCGTCGCTTGGTACTAATCCAATCTCGATTGCAGTACCTACGAGCAATCCGAATCGTCCTGTCATGCTGGATATGGCGACCAGTAATGTCGCCCGTGGGAAAATTATTTTGGCCAATAAAAACGGCACCTCGATTCCGGATGATTGGGCAATCACGATCGATGGCGAGCCCACAACCGATCCAGTCAAAGCACTGGAAGGATTTGTACTCCCATTCGGTGGTGCCAAAGGTTCTGGATTGGCCATTATTGTAGACATATTGACCGGCGTCTTAACTGGATCCTTGTTTGGCAAAGACGTGCCTCGCATGTATGAGGACAATGCCCCGCAACAAATCGGTCATTTTTTCGGCGCGATTAATATTGAGGCGTTCATGGATAAAGCAGAGTTTTTGGATCGCATGCAGGAGCGTATCAAACAAACAGTGGAAAGCAAACCCGTCAAAGGCTTTTCACGTGTCTATATGCCGGGAGAAATTGAATTGAGCCGCAAAGAGAAACAGGAAAAAGAGGGCGTTTCCATTTCAGTTGAAGTGTTCCAGGAACTGACAAAGACAGGCGCAAAATATGGAGTTGAAATGGAAGATTTTATTCCAAAGGAAGATTAAGCCGATCTGCAGAATATATGATAGTATTAGAACTGAAAAGGATTTCAACTAATTAACGAGGTGAAAAACATGAGATTGGCTGCCCAACTTTATACAGTAAGAGAATTTATGAAAACCCCGGAAGACATTGCAAGCGGTTTAAAACGTATCAAACAAATTGGTTATAATGCCGTTCAAGTATCCGGAATTGGGCCCATTGAACCACAGGCATTAAAGGAAATTACCGACAGTGAAGGTTTGACCATTTGTGCAACACATATTGGTTTTGGTGATTTAAAAGACAATTTGGATGCTGTCATTGAAAAACATAAGCTCTGGGGATGCAAATACGTAGGGCTGGGCGGACTGCCAGGCGAATATCGCACCAGTCGGGCAAGTTACGTACAATTTGCCAAAGAAGCGTCTGAAATCGGGCGCAAATTAAGCGATGCAGGTTTGAAATTCATTTATCATAATCATAATTTCGAATTTGTGAAATTCGATGGTTTAACCGGAATGGAAATCTTGCTGCAGGAAACGGATCCTGCTGCCGTTGATTTCGAAATTGATGTTTATTGGGTGCAGGCTGCCGGAGCAGATCCCGCTGCTTGGGTAAAAAAAGTAGATGGACGAATGAAAGTGGTTCATCTCAAAGATATGATGATGAATGACGACCGTCAGCAGTTCTTCGCAGAAGTAGGCGAAGGGAATATGAACTGGTCGACCATTCTGCCTGCATGTGAGCAAATTGGCGTTGAATGGGCACCTGTTGAACAGGATCGCTGCCTTGGCAATCCTTTTGACAGTCTGCAAATCAGCTTCAATAATTTGACGAAGATGGGCATTCAAGCATAACCTGTTTTAAATGTTAAGAGGGATGATTGCAATTGATCATTCCTCTTTTAATGATTCGATTTAAAACGTTTTCAATACTGAAAGGAGTGAACCGAGTTGAAACTATCGTTTACTACACTGGGCTGCCCGGATTGGTCGTTAGAAACGATTATCGCGGGTGCAGGAGATTATGGATTTGATGCCATTGATTTTCGCGGATTATCAGGTGAAATGAACATTTACAAACTTCCGGAATTTGGGGCAAATGCCACCGAGACACGGCGAAGGATCCATGCGGCCGGACTAACTGTCTCCTGTTTTTCCAGTTCTGTGAAATTGGTTTCCCGGGCGCAATATGAGCAAAACCTGCAGGAAATAACAGAATATGCACGTCTGTGTGAAGAATTTGAAACGCCCTACATTCGCGTATTTGGCGGCAGTATCGGAGATCTGGAGCGATCAGAAGCGGTTGAAATCGCTGCTGCCCATTTGCAGGAAATGGCTCGCATTGCCAAGGCGCATGGCGCCAAGGTGCTGATTGAAACTCATGACGATTGGACTTCCTGCGAACATGTACGTGCGTTAATGGAGCGAGTTGATTCAGATGCGGTCGGCGTTTTGTGGGACGTGCACCATCCCTATCGGATGTTAGGTGAACAGTTTGAAACGACATGGAACGCGCTGGGAAGATGGATTGAATACACCCATTTTAAAGATTCACGTCTTACAGGCAGCGGTGGCGATCCTGAATTCCAATACTGTCTGGCAGGTGAAGGAAATATTCCAATCCCTGATGCGTTCGCGCTGCTCTCAAGTCATGGGTATCAAGGATTCTACACCCTGGAATGGGAAAAGAAATGGCATCCTGAAATTGAGAACGCAGAAGTTGCGTTCCCGCACTATGTGCAATACATGAGGAAACTGGAGGATTAATCATGACCCTACATACGATTGGAATCATTATGAATGGTGTCACAGGCCGAATGGGCACGAACCAGCATCTGATTCGCTCGATTCTGGCGATCCGAAATCAAGGCGGTGTAGTTCTGCCAAACGGTGATTCGATTATGCCCGATCCGATTTTAGTGGGCAGACAAGAACAGAAAGTGCAAGCGCTCGCAACCGCTCATGGAATCTCGCGTTGGAGCACAAATCTGGACGAGTGCCTGGCGAATCCTGCTGATCAAATTTATTTTGACGCGCAGACCACAGATCGACGGGTGGCGTGTGTGCAAAAAGCAATTTCAGCTGGAAAACACATTTATTGTGAAAAACCAACTGCAACGAATCTGACGGAAGCGCTCAATCTGGCCAGAATGGCTGCTGAAGCTGGTGTCAAGCATGGCGTCGTGCAGGACAAATTGTTTCTGCCAGGCTTGTTGAAGTTAAAACGACTTGTCGATGGCGGATTCTTCGGTCGCATTTTATCGGCGAGGATGGAGTTTGGCTACTGGGTATTTGAAGGAGATTGGCAGTCTGGACAGCGGCCTTCCTGGAATTATCGCAAGGAAGATGGCGGTGGAATTATTGTCGATATGTTCTCTCACTGGCGTTATGTCTTAGATAATTTGTTCGGACCTGTGCGCGCTGTCTCCTGCGTGGGGGTTACTCATATACCGGAGCGTGTTGATGAGCAGGGGAATGCATACAAGAGTACAGCTGATGACGCAGCGTACGCAACATTTGAACTGGAAGGCGGAATTATTGTGCAAGCCAATTCCTCCTGGGCTGTACGAGTGAATCGGGATGATTTGCTCACCATTCATGTAGATGGGACAGAGGGCAGTGCGGTAGCCGGCCTGCGGGAATGTAAAACTCAGCATCGGGTCAACACGCCGAAACCGGTCTGGAATCCGGATATCCCTAATCCATTTAACTTCACTGAACAATGGGAAAAAGTACCGGACAATCAGATCTTTGACAATGGGTTTAAAATTCAATGGGAACTTTTCCTTAAACACGTAGTCTGTGATACACCTTTTCCATGGGGCTTATTAGAAGGGGCAAAAGGGACTCAGTTGTCTGAATTGGGTCTGCAATCCTGGCAGGAACGTCGTTGGGTGGATGTTCCGGAACTCAAATTATAAGGGGGAGTAAATGACATGCGTGAATTATTGCTTCCTCAAGCAGGGGGAACCCTTTATTCGTATCAAATAGGTAACACTGCTCCGGTCACGTTAAAAGCTGGCAAGCTCACAAGCAGAGTTGCATTTTCTGCAGCGCATGTGGTATGTGATCCATACGCAGATACGGATCCCCTGTTTAATGCTCAAATCGACTGGAATGCAACACTAGCTTACAGACATTATTTGTGGTCATTGGGATTATCTGTGGCGGAAGCGATGGATACTGCGCAGCGCGGCATGGGACTGGACTGGAATAGTGCCAAAGAGTTGATGCGCCGCTCGATTGCAGAGGCGCGTTCCGTCAAAGGGCAGATCGCGTGCGGAGCAGGCACTGATCAACTGCGTCCTGGTACTGGCATCACGCTGGAAGCTGTCGAGGCTGCTTATGAAGAGCAGTGTGCCTTCGTGGAAGGTGAGGGTGGGCAGATCATCCTGATGGCCAGTCGTGCGCTTGCCGCCTGTGCAAAAGGGCCCGCAGATTATATTCGTGTATACAGCAAAATCCTTAGTCAGGTTTCACGACCTGTGATCCTGCACTGGTTAGGGGATATGTTCGATCCTGCACTCGCCGGTTACTGGGGACATGATGATCTAACGGATGCCATGGGCATCTGCCTGCAGGTCATTCGTGACAATGCAGATAAAATCGACGGTATTAAAATATCGCTGCTCGCTGCAGAGCGGGAGGTTGCGATGCGTCGCCTGCTGCCGGACGGTGTCAAAATGTACACTGGGGATGATTTTAATTACCCTGACTTAATCCGGGGAGACGAGCAAGGGTTCAGCCATGCGCTGCTCGGGATTTTCGATGCGATCGCACCTGCTGCATCAGCTGCTATTCAAGCGCTGGATGCAGGGGATCTGGCCGGTTATGATTCCTTGCTGGAAAAAACGGTCCCTTTGTCCAGGCACATCTTTGCAGCCCCTACTTTTGCGTATAAGACGGGTATTGTGTTCATGGCCTATCTAAACGGCCACCAAAACCATTTCCGTATGATTGGTGGCAGCGAAGGGGCCCGGTCGGTGATGCATTTAGCCAAACTGTTTGTACTCGCAGATCAGGCAGGGCTGCTTAGAGACCCGGACCTCGCTGCAGATCGAATGCAGACCGCATTGGCATTGGCAGGGATAAGATAGGGGGAGCCTGATGGAGAAGTTTAATTCGATCGAACGTCTAAGCTTCAACCAGATTACGCAGGACAAGTGGAGTATGCGGGAAGCGGTCGAGGGTTGCGCACGCGCACAGATCCCCTGGATTGCTTTATGGCGGCATAAGCTAGCGGAAATAGGTC
Organism: Bacilli bacterium; assembly: GCA_028287455.1. Classification (GTDB taxonomy): domain Bacteria; phylum Bacillota; class Bacilli; order Tumebacillales; family JAQBPP01; genus JAQBPP01. The sequence goes on from JAQBPP010000372.1 coordinate 5,063, forward strand.
TTACCGAAACCAGGCGTTTGGTGCGAGACGCAGGGCTGCGCGTGTCCAGCATTTGTCGCGGCGGCATGTTCCCGGCGGCGACTGCAGCCATTCGTAAGGAGCGCTTGGATGATAATCGCCGTGCAGTTGAAGAGGCGGCAGAACTCGGCGCAGAAGTGGTGGTGCTCGTTTGCGGCCCAGCGCCTGATCGCGATATCGACTCAGCCCGCAAGTGGGTGGCGGAGGGCATTGAGCAGTTGGCCCCTTTTGCCAGGTCGTGCGGCGTAAAGCTTGGCATTGAACCGCTGCATCCAATGTTTGCAGCTGAACGCTCGGTGGTAGTTACATTGGGTCAAGCGACTTCTCTTGCTGAACCGTTTAGTCCTGATCAGGTAGGCGTTATTGTCGATGTCTTTCATGTCTGGTGGGATCCGGAACTATATGCTCAAATTTCAAGGGCAAGCGGCCGAATCCTGGGTTTTCATGTCAACGATTGGATTGTGCCCACACCTGACTTGCTGATGGGGCGAGGAATGATGGGTGACGGTGTGATTGAGCTTAGGCGAATCCGCACTGCTGTGGAGGATGCGGGCTACTTTGGACCCATAGAAGTGGAGATATTTAATCAGGCGCTGTGGGATCAGCCCGGTGATGAAGTGTTGGCGCTAATCAAACAACGTTATCTGGAGCATGTCTAACCGGAGGAGGGATTTTGGCGATGACTAAACTAAAAGTGCTGGTTACAGGAGCAAATGGGTATATTGCCGGATTGTTGCTGCCTGCGTTTCGGGATCGTTACGATCTTCGTCTGGTTGATATTCGACAGAAAAATCGTCACGGTGAACTCGCTCCGGCAGTAGTGGCCGCTGATTTGTTAAATGAAGATTCCGCAGAGTTGTCGGGCCTGTTTCGTGGTGTGGATGTAGTGGTACACACCGCGTATATCCGTCCGACTGAGAAGGACCCGCAGTCCAGCTATGACTGTGAACGGAAAAATGTCGATTTAGCACAACGCGTCTATCAACTGGCGTTTGACAACGGGGTTCGTCGGGTGGTCTGCACAAGCACCAACCAGGCGGCCAAATGGTATGAGCAACCCTACTATGCGAAATTAAAAGACCGTGTGCTGCCGGATGAATATCCAAAACCGGACAACTTTTATGGCTGGGCAAAAGCAGCTTACGAATCCCTAGGGTTTCTCTATGCTTGCGGCAGCTTAGGACGAAAGTTAGAGATGATTCAACTGCGCATTGTGGTTCCGCGTGAAATTGATGCGAGCAGATTCAAGGAGTTGCCGCCTGAAAGGTACGTTCGTGATCTGACAGGCTACATTAGCACTCAGGATCTGCAGCAGCTCTACCTCAGATCAATTGAAACGGAATCGATTGCAGATGAGCATGGCGTGCCGTTTCATATTTTTTACGGAGTGTCAAATAATGCACGTACGTTCTGGAGCATCTCGAACGCTCGCAAGGTGATTGGATATGAACCTGAGGATGACTCTGAACAGCGTTTTGCTGCCGATATCGCTCAAATGTTGAAGTGAACAATTGTTCATGTTTGCTGTTTGGGAGCACTTTCGCTGGAGAAGGGGAGACAGTACATGGACCAATTTGCTATAAATCCAGGAGTCACTATTCTGAGCGGACCGCAAGACTGGCAAATCTTCCAACGCAATGAGGATGGTTTTGCCGAAATTAGTTTGGCGGGGACCTGGAAAACTGACGAACCAGTCTATTTTGTCCAGGCGAGAGTCGTTGATGAAAACACGAATCAGCCCGTCACCCTGCTGCTCGATTGGCGGGATGCAGACATGGATCGGGAAGCCCAGCGGTTTAAAATTGTACTGAGTGTTCCCCAAGGTGGATTATATCGAATCGAAACCCGGGTAAAACGACCCTTTGCCAAAGATAGCAGAGCGCTACGAGGCGATTACGTGCACCATATTGGAGTAGGGGATCTCTACATCATTGCAGGACAAAGCAACGCTTCTGGTACAGGCAAAGGTGCAGCAAATGACGGTCCCATGCTCGGTGTTCATCTGTTTGCAAACGACGAAAAATGGAAGCTTGCGACTCACCCGCTGGAGGATGCGACCCATACTTTGCACCCCATTACGATCACTCGCGTTTTTCATGGCCATAGTCCTTGGCTCGCGTTTGGTAAGAAAATCTTGTCGAAACAGAGAATCCCGATCGGATTGATTCCTACTGCACTGGGTGGAAGCGCTATTTCCAGATGGGTGAAGGATGAAGAGCATAAAGGCGATTTATTCGACAATATGGCGGATATGGTGCAGAAGGCTGGCGGACGTGCAGCTGGAATCCTTTGGTATCAAGGGGAGTCCGATCTATCCGAGCAAGCACTTGAGCGTTATGCAGACCGATTTACTCGGTTTGTGCAGCAGACCAGGCAGCTGCTGAAGAAGGAGACACTGCCAGTCTTCACCGCGCAGATCAACGCTGCTCATACGGAGCAGCCAAATGATGCTGCCTGGAGCCGAATGCGCGAAATTCAAAGGCAACTTTGTCAAACACTGAATCAAGTGTACTTGATCATCACGATCGATTGCGCGATGTCAGACGAAGTTCATAACAACGCAGGATCAAATGTCTGGATTGGAGAGCGTTTTGCAGATTCCGCTTTGGAACATGTCTATGGGGAGCCCATCTTGTCTTCCTATCCCGAGGTAAGCCGGATCCAGTTTCTTGGCAATGACAGACTCGCCATCCAAATGGACTTTACACACGTGGCAGGAGATTGGACGCCCAAAGGCAAACCAGACAATTTCTCTGTCCAAGATGAAGCAGGCTGGATTCCCATTGCATCGTTAACTTATGGAGAAAGCCACACGATTGTTCTGAACCTGCAGCGTGAACCTGTAGGTGCAACCACTGTACATGGTTTATACGGAGCAGCACCGAAGCCGTTCTTGTTTGATGATAACGGCCGATGCATCACCCCTTTTTCCTGGACAATATAACTGTGTGTTTAAAAAGTGGTAAACAATCCGCCGTTGAGTTCTTGCCACTTTTTGAGCAACCTCTATAAGTATGAAAGCGGCGTCATCAGTACCTTTTGTTAACACAGGAGGTATTTTTTGTTCAAAAAAGTATCATTGCATTCCCTTTGC
>JAQBPP010000056.1 GCA_028287455.1 Bacilli bacterium
CATAATGAGGCGGAAGTGATCGAGCCATTGCTGGAAAACTTGAAGTCGCTTGATTATCCACGTGAGTTGTTTGACGTCTTCGTGATTTGTGACAATTGTACCGATCGCACAGCTGACATCGTGCGATCGCATGGGCTGAACGCAATGGAGCGCTTTGACAAAGACAAGCGGGGCAAAGGGTTCGCAATTGAATGGATGCTTGAACGGCTGTGGGAACTTCCACGCAGTTATGATGCAGTAGTGATGTTTGATGCTGATAATCTCGCCGGGCGTAATTTCCTGATCGAGATGAATGAGAAGTTGATGCAGGGCGACCGCGTGATCCAGGCGTATTTGGACACGAAGAATCCATACGATTCGTGGGTTTGCGCATCGTACGCTGTTACTTATTGGTTTATGAACCGTATGTGGCAATTGGCCCGATACAATATGGGCATGGCCAATGCGCTGGGTGGAACCGGAATATGCATCGATACGCAGCTTCTAAAGGAAGTTGGGTGGGGGGCTACTTCACTGACGGAAGACCTGGAGTACACGGTTCGCTGCGTCGAGCGCGGAATTTACCCGACCTGGGCGCATAACGCGGTAGTTTATGACGAGAAGCCGCTGACTCTGGTGGCTTCTATGAGGCAACGACTGCGCTGGATGCAAGGCCACTTTGATTGCGCACAGCGTTTTTTCTGGCCGCTCCTGAAGAAGGCGATTCGGACGCGGAATCTGTCTCAATTTGACGCTGCATTGTACCTGTTTCAGCCAGTGAGACTGCTCATGGTAGTAGCAACGTCGATTATGTTATATCTGCAAATCGCAACACCCGTTTACAAGATGCTTGGCATTTCACAACTGCTGCCAACTTGGTTCTGGTGGGCGATCAATATCGTCTTGTTCTTGCAAACTCCACTTGCAATGCTGCTGGAGCGGAAGCCTTTAAAAGCTTACATTGGCTTAATTGTATATCCATTGTTCCTGTTGACTTGGATACCCATAACGATCGTGGCGTTCTTTACTCGTAACAACAAACAATGGAGTCATACCGTTCACACGCGTTCAATCCGTTTGGAAGAAGTCTCGTAGGAAACGTATACTTGAAGATGCAAGCATCAATTGGAACAAGAGAAGGATCATCGAGTGATGATCCTTTTTGCTACACTTGAGACTGGGCGGACAGCATCAGGCGCAAGGCGTCGCGACCTGACACACCTGGATGAATGCCGAGCTTCTCCGCACTCACTGTGGAAGATTCTATGGGCGCCTCCAGCAGTTCATCCAGCGTGCGAACACCAACAGCTCTTGCGGCGACAATCTCCCTGCTGGCCAACTTCTCGTTCAAAAGCTGGATATCCAACGCGCCGCACATAATGTAGCCAATATCAGTTGAAAAAGCCAACAAATTGGTCTTTGGAAGAGTCACATGAATCCCGATCACCTTATGATTGTCAATTGTGTAAGGAATCATAGACATCATTTGGTTTCCGCCTCCTTTCTACTAGGTAGCGTATGGGTGAATCCCACCGTTTGTGAGCGGTAAGTAGAAAATAGGCACGACTGAGAAGTGACAAAAGGGGGTCGTGGTAATGCGAGTTTGTTTAAGTACGTTAAATGCGAAATACATTCATTCTTCTTTAGCGCTAAGATATCTGAAAGCCTTTAGTGAACAGGATTTTCCGGACATTTGCATGAAAGAGTTTACGATTAAAGACGTTCCTATCTCCATCGCCACCTCCATCTATGCAGCAAAACCGGATGTGGTTGGTTTTTCCTGCTATATCTGGAACATTGAAGAGACAATCCCGGTGATTCGAATCTTACGTAAGATCCTGCCGGATGTGAAAATCGTTTTAGGGGGACCTGAAGTCTCTTATGATGTAAAGGAATGGATGGAACGAATCCCGGAAGTGGATGTGATTGTCGTAGGTGAAGGCGAGCAAACGTTTCACCACTTGCTGAAGGAGTTTGCAGGCCGAGAGAGACTGCATTTAGTGCCGGGCATCGCGTTACGGGAAGGAGAGCGAGTCGTGATAAGCGGCCCGCGGGACAAAGTGAACCTCGGGGACATTCCAAGCCCTTACACGGATGCAGAAGACTTGCAGTCGCTCGTCCCTCGCGTGGTCTATTTCGAATGCTCGCGCGGCTGTCCGTTCAGCTGCAGCTATTGTTTGTCGTCGATCGAATCTGGCGTCCGCTATTTCCCAATTGAGCGAATCAAAGCTGACCTGCGCAGATTAATTGACGCTGGTGTAAAAACGATCAAATTTGTGGATCGCACGTTCAATATTAACAGGCAATATGCGCTCGATATCTTTGACTTTTTAATCCAAAACCACAAAGGAACCGTGTTTCAATTTGAAATCACAGCTGACATATTAAAACCGGAGATTGTCGACTATCTGTCTGAAAATGCACCACCTGGCTTATTTCGGTTTGAAATCGGCGTTCAGTCTACAAACGACATCACCAACTCTATTGTGAAGCGGCGACAAAATTTTGCCAAGCTCTCGGGTACCGTGTCAGGCATTGCAAGAAGCGGCAAAATTGCACAGCATCTGGACCTGATTGCAGGGCTGCCTGAAGAAGATTACGCTTCTTTTCGCAATACATTCAATGATGTGTTTGCGTTGCGTCCGGAGGAATTACAGCTGGGATTCCTCAAAATGCTGCGCGGCACAGGCGTTCGATTTGAAGCGGACAAATATGGCTATGTCTACATGGATCAAGCACCCTACGAAATTTTATCGAATCAGGTACTCAGCTTCGATGATGTCATCCGAATCAAACGGGTCGAAGATGTGCTTGAGAAATACTGGAACGCGCACCGGACGGATCATGCGATCCTGCATTTAATTGCATCCGAGTTCGACACCGCGTTTGATTTTTTTCAGGAGTTCGGAGATTTTTGGGAGACAAACGGCTGGAGCCGGATTGGGCATCAATTGGAAGACTTGTATATCCGTTTATACCGTTTTCTCTGTAAGAGATCTGTCAGGCAGCTGCAACTAGCCAAGGACTTGTTGAAACTCGATTATTTGAGTCAGTATTCCTATAAACCTCGTGCGTTGTGGTGGGAAGAGCGGCTGGACAAACAAGAGGTGGCTGCGCTGTTCAAACAAGTGATTAGCGATCCGGAGGCATTCTTCGGAACGAATCCCCCGGTTAAAACGTTCTCTGAGGCGGAATTGCACAAGCACTGCATGGTTGAGCAGTTATCTTTTGATGTATACCGTTATTTAACCAACGGAAGTCTAATCCCTTTAACTGATCAGAATAAAGAGCTTGGTCAATTAGTGGCGTATTTTCCAGCACAAGGTGAACACAGCAAGGCAAGTTTATTTGGCTATCATCCACCCAAGATGGAACATATTTCCAGACAGCGTTATGAGGTGTTTCCTGTCGGAAAAGTGGAATACTTGTCTTAGGTTCACGAGAAGGAGGTGAGGAACTGTGCCAGCACAAAATTCTAACGAATCGATCGAGCACGGGATTAACGCAGCAAAATCACATGCAGCTAGTGAAGAAGAACAACAAAAGGCTGAAGAACTTGCCAATCAGTTAGGAAATGCTACACAATCCGGCACTTCCACTACATCTGCGAACTTGGCAGACGGCGTTCGTTTTGATTACGATGATAATGCAAACGTGTAACTAGGTGTTCTAAAAAAACAATAACTGCAGCAACTCGGAGAGGAGTTCCTGCAGTTGTCCTGCCCTAACCCCGGTATTATCACTTTAACTGGAAAAGGCAGTTTAGGGTTCGTCGACAATATGCTCGAGTTCGTCCGGATCATCTCCGGAATCTTCTTCAGCCTCGTCAAATCCACATGAGTCCCCAGTAGTTTCCCGCGAAATTTTATCAATTACAATTTCCAGTGCTTGCTTGGTATTCCCTACGATCGGTGAACCGTACACAATAAACTTGGCGTCGTTTTTTGGAACTCCAATCGCCCAGCATTCCCCGTTGTGTGATGTAAACAATTCAATTTCGTAAGTACCCGACGGATGGGAGAGTTCAAATACCTCTTTTTTGGTTAAGCTTATGTCTGCAGGCAGTTTCACTTCGAGCCAATTTGAGTTGTTCATCTGCTACACCTCCTATTCTATGATACACTTTTATTAAGCAATCTTCAGCAAGCAGTGTGAGAAATAGGGGAAGAAAGAGGTCGTGCTGGTGACGCTTGTAGATCACATTCGACAGGTAATCGATCAAAGCGGCGGATCCATCCCGTTTGATCACTTCATGGAGCTCGCCCTTTATCATCCTGGAGTCGGCTACTATATGAACGATACCATCAAGTTTGCAGACAAAGGCGACTTCTATACAGCGCCAACGCTGCATCCCATCTTCGCCAAGTTGGTCAGCAGGCAGCTCGTGGAGTGTTGGCACAACATGGGTGCGCCCACCCCTTTCGCCATTGAAGAATGGGGAGCGGGCAATGCTGCCCTGTCGATCGGCCTTTTGCAGGGGCTATTAAACGATACAGATGCTGTCATCCACTATACCATTATTGAGCGGAGTCCGCAGATGCAATCGCTGCAGCAGGCTGAGATCCAGCAGTCGCTATCGGTAGAACTGTCTCTAGGCAGGCTTGCTGTGAATTGGGTGAATCAGCATGAGCGGCAGATGGACTCCTTTACAGGTGTAATCGTTAGCAATGAACTGTTCGATGCGCTCCCGGCGAAACGGTATCAGGTACACTCAGGGCGTTGGCAGGAGTTAGGCGTGACGTATCGGCAGACGAGTGATCAAGGCAGGCTGCAGTGGCTGGAAGTACCGCTGGAACGCACGACAAGCGCGGTCAGCTGGCTGAATCCCTACCTGCCTGTGCTGGACGACGGCGATCGCGTTGACGTGGCTGTGTCAGTACAAGAACTGATGCAGCAAATGGCTTCCTCATTGCACGAAGGTTATATTTTGACGTTTGATTACGGAGATACCGCACCAGAAGTATACGAAAACAGACAATTTGCCGGCAATATTCGTACGTATTATCGGCAGATTTTGTCGTACAACCCTTATGAACGAGTTGGTGAGCAGGATCTGACTACAGATGTGAACTTTTCCTTGTTGCTCGCTGGGGGAGCGGCAGCAGGTGCACGCAACGTCGGATTTAGCACGCAGGCGATGTTTCTGGAAAAGTTGGGCTTCCTGGATGAGGTGCGCCGGTTGCAGCAGCTGTCCTTTCAGGATTTGCGCTATGACCAGGAACTGCAAACGATGCTTCAACTGTATGTCTCGACCGGTTTGGGAACTGAAGTGAAGGTGTTGGCCCTTGCCAAAGGGGATGTGCCGGATCGGTTGTCAGCATTTGGCCACCAGACAGGCGCACGCGAGCGGAAGGGGGGTTGACGATGATCGAGTTTCCAGGTGCATTCGGGGGCACTGTGATGATGACTTTTGATGAAGCGGACCAGAAAACGCCTGATTCCGTAATGATCTTTGCCACACTCGAACAAGGCCTCCTGATGACGTTCAACCCTGCACGTGGTTGGGAACTGCCAGGGGGGAAAATTGAAGCCGGTGAGACGCCGCTGCGAGCTGTGATCCGCGAGACATTTGAAGAAACAGGTGCTGTTTTGCAGGACATCATGTGGATCGCGCAATATGAAGTTGTCGGCGGCAAACCTGATTACCTATGCAAATGGGTGTTTTACGCAAGTGTCAAACACCTTGGCCCCCGGCCAGCCGGATTTGAAACCACCGATTGTAAATTGATTTCCCCTTGGCCGAAACCTGAACAGATTGAGGAAGACCTCAGTTTTTCCCCGCTGGTTCGCGATCAAGTGTATGCCCTAATTTTAAACCGAATCGCGTCCAACACAAAAACGCGCTCCTCCTGCTGAAGGAAGAGCGCGTTAACTTCTACTAAAAATGATGCTTAAAGTGATTTACTTAAGCAAACTCAGCTAAACATTGGTCAAACAGTTCACGACTCAAAGTCAAGTCTTGCCCTGTGATCGCTTCTTCTTTGTAACCTTGAATCAATTCTTCGTAGGGTGGAGCAGTGTCATCTTTGAAAATAAGCCCTGTCAGCATGCCTTGGTTTTCTTGTACTTTTGCCATGGCTTTGCTGCGGTCACTAGCGTCGTAACCTTCAACAGTATCCAGGTCCAAACAATTCTCTTTGTACCATTCATAAGTGTTTACTTTGTTAAACGTAACGCAAGGTGAAAATACGTTGACCAGTGAGAAACCTTTGTGTTGAATCGCTTCTTTGATAACACGTGTCAATTGTTTGATGTTGCTCGACTGGCTTTGCGCAAGGAAAGTGATGCCTGCGCCAAGTGCAACAGCCGAAGGAATCAATTGATGCTCGATATTTGGGAGTGGTGATTTTTTCTCATTGATAAAGCCGTGTGCTGAAGTAGGTGATGTTTGGCCTTTGGTCAATCCATAAATTGCGTTGTCCATCACAATGTAAGTGATATTCATGTTACGACGGACAGCGTGCATGAAGTGGTTGAGACCAATCCCGAATCCGTCACCGTCGCCGCCGGAAGCCAAAACAGTCAGGTTGCGGTTAGCCAGTTTAATGCCTTGTGCAACGGGCAGTGAACGTCCGTGAATGGCATGAAAACCGTAGGAGTTAATGTAACCCGAAATACGACCCGAACAACCGATACCAGAAACAACTGCTACATTTTGAGGTTCTGCGCCAATTTCAGCCAAAGCGCGTTGAATTGCAGATTGAACGGCAAAGTCGCCGCAGCCAGGACACCAGTTGGGAGTTACCTTATTACGAAAATCTTGTACTGTAGCCATTTTTACAACAACTCCTTACAGGACGAGTAAATTTCTTTGGGTAGATACGGATTGCCATCATATTTCAGCTCGGAAGCAAAATTGCCTTTGACGCCAAAGTGCTGCATCAGGTGCATCAGTTGTCCAGTCCTGTTGTTTTCAATCACCAGCACTTTTTTCGCGCGGTTAACGTGAGTCTGCAGCTGTTCAGTTGGGAACGGCAGGATCACACGCACTTGTGCATGGCCAACTTTATGCCCTTCAGCTTGCAGTTTGATCATGGCTTCTTGAATAACGCCGATACTGGAACCTGAACCCACAATCAGCAAATCAGGATCTTCAGCGCCATCATAGCTAACAGCGCCTGAGAAATTGAAATTATCAAGTTTTTCCATCCGTTTATCCATCATTTTCACACGGTTTCCTGACTCTTCAACCGGCCGGCCGGTTTCTGCATGCTCGACGCCGGTTACGTGGTGAATACCGCCTTTTTGACCGGGGAAAACGCGGGGTGAAATGTGGTCGTCTGTTAACTCGTACCGTTTAAACAGCTCGCCGGCAGGAACTGCTTCGAGCTCCGCAGGAGTAGCCAATCTGCCGCGATCGATCGAAATTTTGCTGTAGTCGAACGGCTCAACCGTTTGTTTTGCCAGAGACAAGGCTAAATCGGTTAATACGATCACGGGGCATTGGTATCGTTCAGCATAATTGAATGCTTGAATCATTACGTAGAAACACTCTTCCGCGGTGGCTGGGGTCAATACGATTTTGGGGATTTCTCCGTGTGTGCCGAACAAAGCGGCCA
>JAQBPP010000079.1 GCA_028287455.1 Bacilli bacterium
CAGCAAGTTTCCGGCCAAACCATTAGCAATTATGATGAGTTCTTGACTGCACTTCGTTCCAGAGCGGACTTTTTCCATTCAGTCGGCTGCAGCGTGTCTGATCATGCGTTAGACTATGTTCCTTATGCGGATGCTGCAAAAGACGAAGCAGCCGCCATTTTTGCCAAAGCAGCAGCAGGAAATCGGGTAAGTTTGGCAGAGGAACAGAAATACAAAACCCATACATTAGTCTTTTTAGGCAAGATATACTCAGAGCTTGGCTGGGTAATGCAATTTCACATTAATGCGTCCCGGAACAACAACACCCGCATGTTTGAAAAATTAGGACCAGATACTGGATATGACAGCACGAATGACAGCAGTTTGGCTTATCCGCTGACCAGATTGCTTGATGCTCTGGATAAAGACAATTCGCTGCCGAAAACGATTTTATACTCGCTAAATGCCAAGGATAATGAAGTTCTCGCCACAATCATGGGCAGCTTCCAAGGCGGCGGCATTCCTGGAAAAATGCAGCTTGGTTCTGCATGGTGGTTTACCGATACTAAAGAAGGCATGCTGTCCCAAATGAAAACTTTGGCGAATGTTGGTCTCTTGAGCCGCTTTGTAGGCATGTTAACTGATTCGAGAAGCTTCTTGTCTTACACTCGGCACGAATACTTCCGCCGATTAGTTTGTGATCTGCTCGGAGATTGGGCGGAAAAAGGTGAAGTTCCAGCCGATATGCAGCTGCTGGGTACGATTGTTCAAGGAATTTGTTATAACAATGCAAAAGAGTACTTTGGCTTTCCAACCAAATAAAGATGATCCCCTGCTTCTAAACAAGTCCCTTTCCTACGTCAGGAAAGGGACTTGTTTTTTTAAAATCCTCTGGTTTTTAAACAAACTTCTCGATTTTTTCCCTTCGTTCTACTGTAATCGTTTTCTATAATAAGTTCACGAAACGATTACGAGGTGAAACAACCATGTTGGGCAAGAAAAAGAAAGTTGGCTCTAGAACTGATAACTTGACTGGATATCTGTTTATTTCACCGTTTATCATTGGATTTCTCATACTGACGCTATTTCCAATGATTTCTACGTTGTATTTATCATTTACAGATTACAGTATGCTAGGTAATCCTGGATGGATCGGATTGGCCAACTATCAACAAATGTTAACAGCAGATGACAAATATTGGCATTCTGTAAGTGTCACATTTTATTATGTATGCGCCTCTGTGCCAGTCCGGTTGCTCTCAGCTCTGATTATTGCCATACTGTTAAATCAAATTTTGGGACTGGCTGGTCTGTTCCGATCGGTACTTTACCTACCCTCTGTAATAGGAGGCAGTGTAGCCGTATCAGTCATGTGGAAACAACTGTTTGGTTCCACTGGAGCAATCAATTCAATTCTAACTCATTTGGGTATTCCGGCTATTTCATGGTTTGGACATCCGGCGGCGGCCTTGTGGACGTTGATTTTGCTTGCAGGATGGCAATTTGGCTCCCCAATGCTCATCTTCTTGTCGGGTTTAAAAAATATCCCGCAGGAATTTTATGAAGCAGCCAGCGTGGACGGGGCAAACGCGGTACAAAAATTTTTAAAAATTACGCTGCCTTTATTGACACCGATCATTTTATTTAATCTTGTCATGCAAATCATCCAGGCTTTCCTGGCTTTTACTCCAAGCTACATCATTTCGAATGGAGTAGGCGGCCCGCTGGATGGAACCTTATTGTATGTGTTGTACATGTTCAGAAATGCATTTGAGTTTTTCAGAATGGGCTACGCATCTGCCATGGCCTGGATGATGCTGCTGCTCATTGGATTATTTACAGCGCTGGTATTTAAGAGTTCATCCTACTGGGTGCATTATGAGACAGAAGGAGAATAAAGCATGAATCAGAATAGTCAAATTAGAAAAACAGTCCTTTATACCGTCATAACAATCCTAGCATTGGCCATGATTTACCCTATTTTGTGGATGGTCAGCAGTTCATTTAAAAACAGTCAGGATGTCTTCACAACCGCATATTCCTTGCTTCCTGCCAGTTGGAACTTGTCCAACTATTCTGACGGATGGAAAGGATTTGCAGGCATCTCATTTGGAACATTTTTTCAAAACTCGTTCATTGTAGTCATTTTCAGTACAATCGGCAGCGTGCTATCTTCTACTGTGATTGCCTATGGGTTTGCAAGAGTACGATTTGTGGGTAAAAATTTCTGGTTTGTCTGCATGATGATGACGTTGATGCTGCCGGGCGAAATTGTCTTAATTCCACAATATATTATGTTCAATAAATTTGGCTGGATAAACACCTATTATCCGTTAATTCTTCCGACGTTTTTTGGTACACCGTTTTTCGTATTTCTGATTATGCAATTTATCAGGAGTATTCCGAAGGCGCTTGATGAAGCGGCGACGATCGACGGCTGCAATAAAATCACCATTTTTGGTAGGATCATTGTTCCGTTAATCGTACCTGCCATGATGACCTCAGCTATTTTCAGCTTCTATTGGCGTTGGGAAGATTTTATCGGACCCTTGATCTACTTAACTAATCCGAAGTTGTACACAGTTTCCTTGGCGATTAAAATGTTTGCAGACCCCAATAATGTGACGAACTGGGGCGCGCTGTTTGCTATGTCGACTTTAAGTTTGCTGCCGGTATTTATCTTGTTCTTCGCTTTCCAACGCTATATTGTGGAGGGGATAAGTACCAGTGGCTTAAAAGGATAATTCGGCTATGATGGAGAAATACAGCTGAATTAGTTATCGATGAGGACTGTCGTGATATGACCATCAAATCCATTTATAGCCATAGTAAAATTAGAAACAAGCTATTTCTTATCTTTTCTTCGATCCTTATGGTGTATTGTGTGTTGGGTCTAGTGATCATGCATTTTGTTTCCGATGCTTATGATCGCAATTTGTATTCGGAAGCGGCTAACGAATTGAACTTAAGCTCATCCACTGTAAATAACGAACTTCACAATATTGAGGATTTTTCGTTTAGGGAGATGACAGATGGATCGCTGCAGGGATATTTGGGAAGTATTCAGAATAACCCTTCCGACTACAATGCTTCTTTAGCCAAAACCTACTTGAATCAACGTGTGACTGAAAACTTCGATCAACTTAAATTTGCTAATTATATCCAAATTACAGCTGCTGACGGTACGAAGTTTATGGCTGGTAAGAACGGTCCAATCAATGACCTTAGTGCGAATGAGCTTGATTTAATTCAATCTGCACAAGGCGGTCATGTATGGCTGAATGATGCCAATCATCCCAATGTGTTAGTATCGGCCAGGCAAATCAGAGATAAAACCAATGTTAGACTGACAAACTTAGGTGTGTTACAAATTCAGGTTAATCTGGATGAATTGGTGCGTACTTATTTAAGCTTGTCGGCCGGGAAAAATTTTATGGTGTACAAAGACAAGCAGGTTGTTTATTCATCCAATTCTGCTCTGTCTATGGCAATGACGAAGATGACTCCTGCTGCCGCGCAAAATTACAGTATTATCTACATTAACAATCAAAATTACTTTGTCACTCAACTTGATACAAATTATGAAGGATTTCGTTTTTATAATATGATTCCGTTTAACACTCTGTTTCAGCAGGTTTTGATTTTGCGCACAGAAATGATTGGCATTTATGTATTCTTGCTTTTAGTCAGTTTGTTTGTGATCAGGAAATTAGCAAGACGCATTTCCAGTCCACTTGAGAATCTGATTATGCAGATGAAAGAGGTACAAAGCGGAAACTTACAGTTATCAGACGAAGCAATTGGACAACCTGTAAACATGGATGAAATCGGTGAGCTGTATGTCAATTTTAAATTAATGCTGAAAAAAATTAATGAATTGATCCAGGAAAATTATGTCAAACAACTCGTTATAAAAGAAACCGAATTTCAAGCGCTACAAGCCCAAATCAATCCTCACTTTCTCTATAATACTTTGAATTCGATTAACTGGATGGCAAAAATCAATCAGCAGCAAACGATTTCTGAAATGGTTGAGGCCTTGGGGAATCTGTTTCGCAGCATGATGAATCGAAGAGAATCCCTGATTACCATTGATGAGGAGCTTATTCTTACCCAAAATTATCTAACCATCCAAAAAATACGTTTCGGTGATCGGCTGCAATTTTATCTATCAATTGATGAGAAGTTCAAAAAATACATCATTCCTAAGCTCAGCATTCAGCCTTTGGTTGAAAATGTGATCAAACATGGATTGGAACAAATGGTGAACGATTGTTATATTTCGATCAATTGCATTGGGAATAAGGACAGTATAGAAATTTCCGTTTCTGATAACGGACCAGGCATGGATCAGCAAACGATTGACGACATTTTGACCGGGAAAGGTACTCAGAAAGTGTCCAAGATCGGTCTAATGAGTATCAACAGCCGAATTCAAATGTTGTTTGGTGATCCATTCGGGATTTCAATTCATAGCGATGAAATGAAAGGGACAAAGGTGACACTGCATCTCCCGTACAAAGTCACAGAAAGAAGTGATTAATGGGAGTTGAATGGGAACTTGAACGTAAATTGGAGGTGAACAGTGGTGTATAAAGTGTTGCTGGTCGATGATGAGCCGATTATTTTAGCGGGAATTGCCCGTGTCGTTCCCTGGAGCAAACACTATACACAATTGATCGGAACCGCGAATAATGGCATAACAGCTTATCAGAGCATCGTGTCTCAGCAGCCTGACATTGTCATTTGTGATATCAAAATGCCGGGGATGGATGGTCTCCAGCTGATTTCCCAAGTGAATCATGAATATCCGGATATTCTGTTCATCATTTTATCAGGTTATGAAGAATTTGATTTCGCTAAAAGAGCCATGGAACTTGGCGTGAAACATTACTTGTTAAAACCGTGCAGCGAACATGAAATTACGGATGTGCTGGATCAGGCTGTTCATCAAATTACAGAGCGCACACATAAACAACAGCATTTACAAATGATTCAATCCGACTTAAGCCGCGTGCTGCCAAAAATGAAAGAGCAATTATTAATCGAGTTTATTACAAACAAAACGTACAATCGCGAAGATTGGAATTATTACAGTGAGCTGCTGAAACTAAATTTTAGTACGCACAAAGTTAGACTGTTGTTGTTTGATATTGAAGGCGATCATGACTATGAACATCTTTTTGCGACCAATAATATTTTTGCCGAATTAGCACAGTTTCATCAATTCAACATTCATTTAAGTTCCATTGTTGGCGATCAGTTCGTGATCATTATGGATGATGATCCGGTCGATCAACTGATTGAGGTTGTAAACCGTTTTAAAGAAATTTATTGGAATTATTACAAACTGCAAATTACGGTTGCGATTCCGGACGCCGCTGAAATTGAACAAGTCCGTTCTCTTTACAAGGAAGCCTTGAAATATTTGACTCTTCGTTTTTACGAAGGCAAGGGTATCATCATTACCAGCGCTGCTTTTTCCAACCATCCAGATTACGACTTTATTGAGTTTGATAATGATCATCTGGCGGTATTGATTCATAGTGGTCATCTACAGCAAGTTAAAGACCAACTTAATCATTTTTTCGCCTTATTGACACAGAAAAGGTTCGAGATTAGCCTGGTTAAATCTTATTGTATAGATCTTTTTATGACTATAGTCAAACAAGCCAGATCGGACCAGATGAACCTTTATCTCAAACAGATGGTGAAGTTTGATGCGCTGGACACATTTGAGCAGATTCAGGATTTTATTCTGCAAATTGCCCTTGAAATCACGCAGATGTTTGACCAATTGTCCAAGAGTAAAACAAATTCAATTGTAAGTGATATGATTGACCATATTAAAGAGAATCTTTCTGATTCCACGCTTAGTTTGACGAAACTGGCAAAAGAGAAGTTTTTTATGAATGTTGAGTATTTGGGGAAATTGTTTCGCGAAGAAACAGGCTTTCGGTTTACTGATTATTTAATGAGCATTCGCATCGAAAGCGCACAAGACATGATCATGGAGTCGGATTTAATTAAGATTAGTGAAATCGCTGAGAAAGTCGGGTTTGAAGACAATCCACAATATTTCAGTCAAGTATTTAAAAAATACACTGGTTTTACTCCTTCTGCTTTTAAAAAATTGTATTCTTAACCTGATGTGAATCCAGATAGTTTGAGAATGAGTTGGATCCAAGTATATGTTCCCAATACATAGTCAATAACAGAAAGTGTATGGTGATGTTGCGGGCATGTAGAACGAAGGAGCAGATATGTGGATGGATCCCGAAAATATACAGCGTCGTGAAATGGAACGTGTTTATGGGTCAATCAGTCCATTTGAATTGAAAAATAAGTTGATCAGTCTCGCCACTGGGCGTAAAAAGGTCACACGTACACTGCTTGATGCGGGTCGGGGCAATCCGAACTGGATTGCAGCAACACCACGTGAGGCTTTTTTTGCGCTTGGACAATTTGCTGTGCAGGAATGCAGACGTGTTTGGAATGAGCAGGACCTTGCAGGAATGCCAATAAAAGAAGGAATAGCAGTGCGCTTCGACACATACGTCAAGAGCAATCAATCGACAGCTGGCGTTAAGATGCTTCAGGATATCATCTTCTACGGGGTTTCGGCTCATGGTTTTAATCCGGATGAATGGATCTACGAACTGGTGGATGGAATTGTTGGCGATCATTACCCCATGCCGGCTCGAATGCTGGTCCGGATCGAACAAGTGGTGCATGATTTTCTCATTCAAGAGTTGTGTGATGGCAATCCACCAATTCGGAAATTCGATTTGTTTGCTGTAGAAGGTGCTACGGCCGCCATGTGCTACATCTTCGATAGTTTACTGGAAAATTATCTGCTGGCCCCTGGGGATAAAATTGCAATCATGGTACCTGTCTTTCCACCCTATTTCGAGATCCCGCATCTGGCCAAATATAAGTTCGATCTAGTGGAAATCAAAGCTACGGCAGTAGACACTGAAGGAAATCATACCTGGCAATATCCGAAGTCGGAAATTGAAAAATTGAAAAATCCAGCCATTAAAGCCTTGTTTGTTGTAAATCCGAGCAACCCGCCATCAGTTGCCCTAGGGCCGGACACGATCAGCCAAATACTTGAAATTGTGAAAAATGATCATCCCAACTTAATGATTATTTCAGATGATGTATATGGTACCTTTGTCGATCATTTCCATTCACTTTTTGCTGATGCACCTTTCAATACAATTGGGGTCTATTCATTCTCCAAGTATTACGGAGTAACGGGGTGGCGATTAGGTATTGTCGCCATTCATGAACACAACGTATTTGACCAGCTCATTAGTCAATTGTCGGAAGAGCAAAAGAGAATTCTGCATAACCGGTATGCTTCACTTAGTGAAAATCCTGAAGAGATGCACTTGATCGATCGGATGGTTGCTGACAGCCGGCAGGTGGCCCTCAATCACACAGCTGGATTGTCCACGCCGCAGCAGGTGCAAATGGCACTCTTTGCGGCATTTTCCTTGCTGGATAAAGAGGATCGGTATAAGCAGCTAACCAAAGATATTTGCCGCCGCCGGATGAATCTACTCTACGAAGGACTAGGTTTGCCTAGGCCAAATCTCAGGTATGGTGCAGATTATTATACGCAATTTGATTTGGATCAATGGGCTAGAGATCACTACGGTCAGCGTTTTACTGATTTTCTGCAAAAGAATTATGAACCTGTAGATATCCTGTTTCGTTTAGCTGAAAATTCGTCAATCGTTTTGTTAAATGGCGGCGGATTCCATGGGCCGACCTGGTCCATTCGAGTCTCGCTAGCGAATCTAGACGATGAGGCGTACTCACGAATCGGGAGTGAAATGCACAATGTTCTGCAGCAATATGTAGACGAGTGGAAGCGTTCTGAGAAGTAGCGTTTCAGTACGATTTAATCGTTTTTTTGTTTTTTTTTCACAGATTGGTTACATCCTTCAGGTAGATTATTGTTATCAAGCAATTCCCGGGGGAGGAACCGACATGACCGTACCAGGACTCGCACAAGTACTATCCCAATCTCAACATCCAACCGCTGCTAAGCGAATGATAGCTTTTCCCGCAGATTTATTCGAATTTCCTGATCTCACCCTGCAAGAGCAAATGGTTAGCATTATTTTAAGTGGAACTGCCAATGATCAATCCCCGCCCAAAATCGCAGAAATCTCACGGCGTGGGCGCATGAGTTCCAAGCATGTGATGACAGCCTTGCAAGGGATTGCTGAGAAAAAAATACTGCCGCATAAAGTGTTTCGAACGATTGTAGGGGAGTTTGGCGATGACCGATTGTCATGGGCCGCCAAAGGTATGCTTACTTATCTGAAAAATAATTCTGGAGTTAAAATGCAAGATTTAATTGAATTGGCCGAGAAATCTTCAGATGATGAACGAATGATTCGAAATGTATTGGATGAATTAAGAAATTACGGCTACTTGGAAGATGTAATGGAAGAGAAATCTCATCAATTGGAATAATTGGTCATGAACCTGCTTACAGCCCCGAATTTTATCAGTAGGGGTTTGAAGGAGGTTGGACATTACGAATCGTACAAAAGTACTGCTTGCAGATAACGATCCTCATGTACAAGATTTGATGCGTCATTCTTTTAAGCAGAAGTTTGAGCTGCTTGAAGCAAACGATGGTAAAATGGCTGTTCAACTTGTACGCTCGCAGTCACCTGATCTGGTGATTCTGGATGCGATGATACCCATTATGGGTGGCCATGAGGTTTGCAGGGAAATTCGGCGCAATTCGGATGTTCCGATTATTCTGCTGTCAGACAAAGATGATGTAATTGACCGAGTGCTTGGGCTGGAATTAGGCGCCGACGATTATGTAATGAAACCGTTCATCCCGTGTGAGTTAATTGCCCGGATGAAGGCGATCTTCAGGCGAATGCAGCCCAGGTGGATGGGACAAGTACAACAGTGCGCTGTACTGAAATTCCAGGATCTGAGCCTGGATTCCACGCGGCGTGAAGTCATCGTGAAGGGACAAAAAGTACAATTTCGGCCAAAGGAGTTTAATCTTCTGTTTCACATGGCAAATTCGCCGGGGATTGTGTTCACGCGTGAACTGCTGCTGGATCAAATCTGGGGCAGTGATTTTTATCGGGATACGCGCACCGTCGATGTGCATGTAAAGAAGATCCGCCAGAGATTAAGGGAGTTGGACTCTGATGTGATGCATACCGTTTGGGGAGTAGGTTATAAATTTGAGATTGTGTGAATTTCACAGACCACATTCTGACAACAAAGGAATGTGGTCTTTTTGCAACGGAAATAATTTGTACCATAAATAGTTAGGTACTCACCCTTTCGTACAGTTTGGCATAAGCCATATTGTCGTAAAGTATCGAGAGTCAACTCGTACGAAAGGGGTGTTTACTATGGGACTATTCACTGCGCGGACGCATGGACTGCCAAAATCACCTTCGATCAACCGAATTCTTACGGTTTCCGGATTTGGATTACTGTTCGACTCGATGGACAATGCACTGTTGGCATTCGTACTCACCTCAATAGGAACACAATGGCATTTGTCGCCTGGTCTCCTGGGATTGATTGGGAGCGTTAGTTTCATAGGAATGGCCGTAGGGTCGGCGTTAGCAGGCTTGTTTGCAGACCGATTTGGCAGAAGATCTGTCTTTATGTGGACCTTGCTGATTTACAGTATTGCTACAGGGTTGACAGCATTTGCTTGGGGAGTAGGGATTTTCGTTGTTTTGCGTTTCTTAGTTGGGTTCGGAATCGGGGGAGAGTTGCCCGTGGCAACCACCTATGTCCTGGAGTCGTCTCCTGAGGAAGAGCGCGGCAGACGAGTGGTATATTTAGAAACTTTCTGGGCGCTTGGTTCGTTGGCTGCTGCGCTTATCTCATTTTTCATTGTACCGTCTTTTGGATGGCGTGTAGTCTTTTTGATTGGCGCACTGCCAGCACTATACACGTTGATACTTAGAAACGCTTTGCCAGAGTCTGTCGAATTTATAGCGCTTGCAGAAAATAAGAGCATGAAGAAGTCGTTTCGAACTCTGTGGTCAAATGAGTTAGTCGCCAGCACTGTAGTGACTTCTTTACTATGGTTCATTATGAACTTCGCATACTACGGTATGTTTCTCTGGCTTCCATCAGTCCTTTATTATAAAGGGTATTCCCTGGTGCACAGTATTGGCTACGTGCTGATCATGACGATCGCGCAGGTTCCTGGTTATCTGACCGCTGCTTGGCTGGTGGAAAAATGGGGCAGAAAGCGTACGCTTGTTCCGGCTTTGCTGTGCACATCGTTATCTGCACTGGGGTTTGGTTTTTCGCACAGCACAGTATGGTTAATCGTGTTTGGACTACTATTAAATTACTTTATGCTTGGTGCTTTTGCCGGCACGTATATTTTTACTGTCGAACAATTTCCGACATTGGCTAGAGCCTCTGGCATTGGCTGGGCTGCCGGTTTTGGCAGGATTGGCGGAGTGATTGCACCGTTCTTGGTAGGGGCTCTCATTGGAAGGAGCGTAGGGTATCCAACGATTTTCAGTATCTTCTTCGTCACCGTGCTAATCGGATTTGTAATAGTAGGACTCTTTGGACGTGAAACAAAAGCAAATAAATTGAATTAGCAGACTTGACATTGTTGCCCGTGAGCATATAAAAAATAGCCGTTCACTCCCTAAGTAGTGAACGGCGTCTTTTCAACATGTTTAATTGTAATTAAACGCATCCAGTACCATATAGTGTCCTGAGTTTTGGACAATTTTGATCGTGTGTGTACCTGGTGTTGACCAAGATTTGCTGTAAACTGCTTGCTGTGCAACTCTTGCAGCATTGTAACAGTTCACAGTTTGATCGAGAACGCCATCGATATAGACATCCACGTTGCCTTCATCCGTATTCTCTTCAGTTACGTACTCCACAGACTTGCCAAAAAAAGTAAAGGATGCGGAATTTCCGGAAGCGGCGGTATAATGTACGTCATTATTGTAGTCCCCTACTCCCCGATTGGAGGAGTAATTCCAGCCGGAACTGTAACTGATCGAGGAATCAGAATCATTAACAGGGGACGGATAATCGTAAACCGCCATTTCATTGATCGTCGGATCACCGCTTGCACTAATTAGGTTTAGTCTTAAATATCTGGAGGTAACTGGTGAGAAATTAATGGTTTTGTTCGAGCCGATTGTCGTGCCCGCTGTACCCGGAATATCCGTATACGTTGAGCCACCTTCCGAGGACTGCAGCGTATAAGAGGTCACGCGCTGGAACGATGTTTCATTGAGTACAACCTGGTTGTAAGTCGTATCGATACCAAAATCGACATTCAGCCATTGATTCGTAGGATTCGTTGATGCCCATCGGGTGCTCAGTTTTCCGTCAAACGCATTGCTCGCCGGATAACTGGAACTCCACGTTGTAGAGGCACTGTAGGATTTGCCCAGAGCTAAATTCCCTGAGCTGTTAAGCACTGTCTTCATTAACATAATCCGGGCAAAGTAGCTGGGGCTCGAAGGAACCACGCTCATAAATGAACTGTTGCAAATCAGTTTATAATCGAGCGCGTTGTACGGTGCAATATGAAGATACTCACTCCATAGTCGGGCAAGGGTACCGGATGATGGGTCACCATTAACTTTATTGTAGAAATCTCCGTTACCAGTTGAAATCTCATCGAGCACCGTATTGGCGAGGCCAGTCAGTGTGGACGATGTCACGCCATAGCGGCCGCTCTCATAGGCGCGGACCATTCCCATCAGGTCATAAGCTGCGTGGACGCCGTTGGCATCTTCCACATGGCCTGTATCGCCAGAGGCGTAATTCCAGGTATAGACCTGATCGCCGTTGCCGCTTTGATAAGGGGTTAATTCGTTGGTAAACCAGTTTACCGAGGCTTGTACGATGGCATTGTATTGGGAAACCCGGTTTGAATCGTCTCCTAAAATCAAGTGGCAGTCTGCAAGGCGCTGAAACCCTCCATTGATCATCATCTGCTGGTTCCAAGGAATAGGCGTACCAGGTGTGCCATAGTTATTGGAATCCCACGCAGGATCACTCGGCCAATACTGCAAATTAGTGCCAGAGTGTATGAAATTTGGAATCATATAGGTATCTTCGGTTTGATCCAGTTCAGTGACGTAAGTCTGTGCTCTTTGCAAGTAAGTAGCACCGAGATTATCAGGATCACCGAATGATACATTAGTGTTCCATAAGGATGGGTCTTGCAGAATCAGTTTCGCACAGTAGGAGATATGAGCTATGACATCTCCGTTTTCACTGCCAGAATAGCCTGCATTGGTGGCATCAGGCGATTTATTGGGCCAAACCAGATCTCTTTGACCGTTCCACAGAATCCGTCCAGTGTTAGGGTCGTTTCTAGCAGCAAGCATGGTATCGGCAAAATGGATCATGGTATCCAGGATCGTGGTATCATGGGTAATCTCATACATGATGCCCATCGATTCGACATCTTCACCGCTTTTGCCATAAACAAAGTCGTTGCCAGGCGTGTAATTATTGACCGGCAGAGGAATGGAAGGCAGATACTGGTTATAGGAATTGATTTCATTTTGTGTCACTGGACCGTCGAGACTGTCCACAACAAGAGATGCAGCGAATGATAAACTCGGTTTGGAAATATAGAGAACCGAAAGCGTTAACATTGAGGCCATTATAGAAAGTAGCATTCGTCTGCGCATTGGTCTTTTGTGTGCATGAGCTAAATTGACCACAGCAAATCCCTCCTATAAGGTGATTAAATGCAACTGCCAGCGAAACACAAGACAGTAAACGCTTTCAAGATAATTGATCATAGACTTTCAATCAACTAATACAACGGAATCACTCCCTTTCTTGTTACTTATAAAGGAGACATGAACAAGCGATTTTTACGCATCTATTTTGAAAAATTTTTGTAGTAATTCTTGATGGATTGAATTAAAATGAGACGAATTTGTTGTGCGATGTCTTCGTCCACTCTTCCTTGAACTCGTGCATGTGCAGTAATAATCGGTTCAAACCGTTTCACTAGTTCGGACAACGCTTCATCATCCTTATTGGACAAACACCACAGCAGCAAATCCCTTGTGGTCAGTTGGGAGTAGTCCATGCAGATAACTCCTGACGCAATTGTTGCAACCCTTTGATTTTAAGCCGACTTACTTGTTGCTGGGTAAGGTGTAGTTCGTGAGCTGCCTCCTGTTGGGTTTCTCCTGACAGATACAGATGTTGTAAAACCAAAAATTGGAGTGTTGGGAGTGAACACAGTAAAAGATAGAGTTCACTATCATAAAAATCCTGTGCGGCTCTTTCGTTAGGAATGAACTCTACTAATTCATCTTCTTCGTTCGTGGTGACTTGAAGGGAAATCGTGTCGTTGTAAAAGCGGTTTTGTTCACGTCTCGCCCGAATGGCGGCATGTTTAATTACGGTTACACACCAAGCAATTTCACGATCCATTTGCAAATGCTTGTCTGACATCCAAGGTCACCTCTATTCAAAGTTTTATGCTTTGTCTAAAAGAGCCTAAAAAAATACGCCCTCCTTTCCGTCACAAAGACAGGAGGGGCGTATCATACAGCAACTGGCTGGCATCGTGACAATGATTCACATTAGCCCCTTTAGCTTTGCGTAGTCCGCTTTCACGGAGTTTCCCTATTAAATTCGAAAATTAAAAAAGATTAATCGTAATAGTAGTATAATTTAACCAGTCAAATTCTGCACCGCAAATCGCATTGTGATTGACCGCAATCTAGTTTGCGGTCAACTAGTCATCATGAGCGATTTGTCAATGGCACACAATTTAGATCTTTACGTCAACTATAATATAGTTCACAATGGGCTCATAAACTTATCGCCACCATAGAGGAGAATGTCACTAGTATGTTATTCATGTCAAGAGAACGCGAAGAAACACAGTTTTATGTGAATATGCCAGGTGTGCCAGAATTACATAAAAAATTAGTTACTCGGATTAGCGAGTGGGAAGATAACAGTTCAACTTTTAAAGACGAAGAAGGACATCAGTTTAATCTCAGCAGCGACGATTTAATCCCCGGTTCCCGGATGGAAGATGTTCAGAAATTATTAAATAAATCAGATGATCTTTGAGCGATGGGAACTATATATTGATGACAACAGCATGACGATGATGATATTATCCGGAATAACAACGTTTGCTTAGGCGGGTTTTATGCAGTATGAAGGTGGAAATTATGCAGTTTTTACTACTTCAGCTTTGTTGGATGTAGTTTCATGACCAACCAGAAATCTCCGAATGAACATCCTCAGCAAAAGCCAATGGAGATTAGTTGGCTAAGTTTGTACCCGCCTGATTCAGATAATACCTGTCCAGCAAAATTTACAGCAGAAGTTTAATGTCAAAATTAACTATTAGCTTTGATTGAGAAACCGGTTTCAGGTCCGTATGGACCAGGACACGGATACGCATTTAGTGTAATAAACAGTTACACAGGAATCGGGAATCAACACTAAAAACGACCCACAAAAAATGAACAAGATTTTTGAAATTCTTAATGTGTTAGCATCATATGATCAAACGTATCTTATGACTGCTTATGGGAGTCAAGGGATTGATTTTAATTGGAAAATGGGGTGCCTGCACCGAATAATCGGTGGTGGACCTTATTTTGGTATCTTCCACAACAAAAGGTTAACTAAAGAATGTGAGGGATCAGCATGATCGCTTTCAACACGGAAGCATACTTGGAAAACTATAAGAACAATACAATTCGGGAATTTGATTTTGAATTGGCGGCAGCAGGCGGACAAAAGCCATTGGATTGGCAGAATCAGTTTCGTGCTCGATTGAAACAAAGTCTGGGGATGCACTTCATCTCTGCTTCGTCAGAACAGGTTCCGCTTCAACCGCGCCTGGAAGATACCAAAGAATTTGATTCATATTTTTCTGAAAAATGGTATATTGCTACTGAGATGGGAATAGAAATTCCTTTCTATCTCTTATTGCCAAAACAGCGCAAAGGCCCTCTGCCTCTTATCTTGACTACCCACGGACACGGCAATACCGGTAAGGAAACTTATGTAGATAACTTCAGCGATCTGGAAGAAAGAAAACGGATTTTTGATACTTATGGCGATCAGGATATTGCAGTGCAGGCAGTGAAGGAAGGGTATGCCGTAATCGCTCCAGATGTTCGAGCGTTTGGCGAAATGTCCAGACCGGAAGAGGTACAGAAAAGGTATCAAAAATCTTGCAATGAATTACAGCGAATGGCCTTGATGATGGGCCGGACGCTAATCGGGGAACGAGTCCATGATATGGGTAAGTTGATCGATTACGCAGAAACCAGAGCTGAAATTGATGCCGGTAGAATTGCGATTATCGGTCATTCTGGCGGGGGAACTGTTTCCTTATTTACAGCTGCTTGTGATGAAAGAATCTCAATTGCGGTACCAAGCTCGTATTTTTGCACGTTTATGGATTCCATCATGTCTTATAATCATTGTCCTTGTAATTTTATTCCAGGCATTCTGCAATTAGCTGAAATGTATGATATTGCAGGTTTGATCGCACCACGCCCCATCCTGGCCGTTCATGGCGAAACTGATGAGAGTTATCCCATTCATGGGACACGGTATGCCTATGCGAAACTTCAAACGATTTATCAAGCCTTTGGTGCGGCTGACAATTGCGAGCTTTATGTTGGGGATGGCGGGCATCGTCACTTTAAAGATCCAGTTTGGAGATTCATCCAGAAAAACTGGATTAATAGTTGAGTCGGAGGTTTCACGATGAGCGAAATGTCCGGAACAAAAATAAATGAAGGTTTACCCATTAGCAAAACGATCAATCGAGATTGGAAATTCAGCTATTTCCCAGCAAGTACGGAGGATTTCACCCCAATTGGTGCTGATTTTGATGATCAGGCTTGGCCCGCTGTCGCCATTCCGCACACCTGGAGCACCTTTGAGACCACAGGTGAACTGCATCCGTTTATCCGCAATCCTTCTGAAAAGGATAGCGATTTTTGGTGGTATGGATGGGGATGGTACCGTAAACGTTTTACTATAGAGGATTGTTATCAATCCCAAAAAATATTTCTCGAGTTTGATGGGGTGCAAAAGTATTCCAAGATTTGGTTGAACGGCCAGTACATCGGTGAGCACAAAGGTGGATTTACCTCGTTTTACTTCAATGTCACACATGCTGTGCGGTTTAATGAAGAAAATGTGCTCTCTGTAGAGGTTTCGAACAGGCGCAACGACAATTTTGGCGGAATTCCTCCGATGACAGCTGGTAATTGGAACCTTTATGGCGGGATTTATCGGGATGTTCGCCTGGTAATCAAGGACCGTCTCCATATTCCTTTTCAGGGTTCCGCAGACCACGAGGGAGGTACCTTCATCACAACACCAGAGTTGACTGCAGAACGGGGAAAAGTAAGTGTTCGCACTTTTGTGAAGAACGAATACGATCACACGGTTCCTTGCACACTGCGTACGACAATCGTTGATGCTGAAAATAGGATTGTCGCTTCTATCGAAGAAACAAAATCGATTGCATCCGGTGCATTGTCCGAATTTGACCAAACAAGCGCTGAGATTGATCGGCCCAATTTATGGAGTCCGGACTCTCCTTACTTATACAAGGTGATTTCTCAAGTCGAGATGAATGAGCAGATCACTGACGAATATGAAAGTCCGCTTGGTTTCCGGTGGTTCGAGTGGA
>JAQBPP010000081.1 GCA_028287455.1 Bacilli bacterium
GCCATAGATTGTGCATGGCTTGCGAAAACATTAGCCGCACCGGCAGCGCCCATGGATAATAGGTACCGTACTCTTTGACATGAAAAAACATCATGGAAGGAACAGTAAGAATCACGTTTAGAGCAAATGGAGCGCCAAAATTGCGCCAGCTAAAGGCGACCCACAACTGCAAGAGTGCAATCGGCAAAGCAGCGATCCACCCAATGGCGAGAGTTTTAAAGAAGATTGCCCACGGCAGCGGATCGTGAACGCCGTTCATCAGACCCGCCAGCAATAAACCGGCAAGCGTTAAAATCTGGGTTAGCGCGATGAGCATCAGCAGATAGATCAACTTTGTCAGGTAGACAGACGATCGGGAGACAGGTTGGACGAGCAGTTGCTTCCAGCCGCCGGCCAAATGCTCAGCACGACACATTAGAGAGCCCATGATGCCTACTACTAATGGAAAAAACAATAAACCGTAATAAAGTATCCCTTGAGAAAATAGACGCTCCCAATTGTTCACTTTGGGAGAAGGGTGATAGTGATTTAGCAAAAGCACAATTCCTGCAATCAACTGCAGTATAAATCCAACCAGTGAGAGCAGCCATATATTAGATTTGCGCAGCTTGATCCATTCTGACATCAGGTTTCTTCGAATCAACTGATTCCCTCCTATTTGGTTTCCTGCCGGCTAAACAGTGCAGCACCGAATATCAATAACCCGATTCCCATGGATACGCCATATCCAACGTAGGGAAGCATGTCACTGGTACCTATGGGTGTGGCCCGATATGGAAACGACCAGGGCAACCACCCAGGCAAGAGGGGGGTTAACATGGAGGTGATGAGACCTGCTACTCCAACAATTAATGGTATCGCCTGATTAGACAAGTTTGCAGACAGCAACAATTGAATGGCGATTACTCCATACGCTGCCAGATAGGGTCCGAACCCTTCCGCCAGCACCAAGTTCCAGGGGATCTGCGAATCAAAGCCCAGACACAAGCCAAGAATAACCGTTCCAGCAGCAGTCAACGCACCTGATATAGCAAGCAGCAGTGCCAGCCAGATGAATTTTGACAAGTAAATCTGGTATTTGGGTACGGGTTGGGCAAACAGCTGCTTCCAATTGTTTTCCTGATGTTCCACGCTCAAGTTTAATGCGGCCAAGATTCCGATCCCCAACATCAAAGCCATCAGCAGTAAAGCATGGATACTTCTAATAAGTGGTGACCAGTTGTCAGCGCCAGGTACCACCAGGTGGTCATAAAGAAGGACGTATCGCAAACCATTCAGGCTGATTACGCCAAAGGGTCCCAACACCACAAGGATTTTGATCCAGGTGTGTTTCATTTTGATCCAGTCAGCAGCCAGAACTCCGCGCATCAGAGACTAGTCCCCTTTCCGACCAAATCCAGAAAGATCGACTCCAGGGAGGACGTCCATTCACGGATCCGGTAGACAGAATGGCCTTCCTGCACCAATTGACGATTGAGTTCGGCCGTTTGCGCATAATCCAGATGGCTGAGTTCAAGTACTCCATTTTCGATCACAGCTGAGCGGTCGATACGCTGAACGATTGAAAGAGCTTCTTGCGGCCGATCAACCTCAAGGATTAATTTTGGTAAACTGCGTTTGCGCAGTACCTCGATGTGATCTTCAAAAATCAGATTTCCTTCATTAATTATGCCGACCTGATTGGCCATTTGCTCAATTTCACTCAGCAAGTGACTGGAAACGAGAACGGTTATACCGTGCTGTTTTGGCATTTCCTTAATCAATTCACGAATTTCATGGATGCCCGACGGGTCCAGACCGTTGGTGGGTTCATCCAAAATCAGCAAATCTGGTTGTCCGAGCAGCGCAGCTGCGATACCTAATCGCTGTTTCATCCCAAGCGAATAGCCTTTGACCTTTTTATTTGCAGCACTCGTCAAGCGAACAACATTGAGCATTTCATGTATGCGCTTGGGGGATGCGCCCAGCAGCTTGGCCAAAACATCCAGATTCTCATATCCAGTCAAGTGTCCGTAATACGAAGGGGATTCCACCAGCGATCCAACCCGTTTGAGAATAGAAATACGGTGGCTGGGAAATGGCTGATTAAAGACACGCACCTCGCCAGAACTGGGCCGAATCAGTCCCAGGATCATTCGGATGGTGGTGGTTTTACCTGCGCCATTTGGTCCAAGAAAACCATAGATGCTGCCGCGCGGAACATTCATGTTTAAATTGTTAACTGATGTTTGTTTGCCGTATCGGCGTGTTAACCCATACGTTTGAATGATCATTTCACTCATGTTTGTTCACCTCTGTTTTCATCCTACAAAACCAACTTAAAGCCAGTTGAAACAGAAGTTAAACGGAACCTAAATTTTTCCGGGAAAACTGATGATCACACTGGTTCCTTCATTTAGCCGGCTGTATACCGAAATACTGCCGCCATGGGCTTCAATCAATTGTTTTGCAATTGCTGTACCAAGCCCAGTTCCTGTGCTTTGAGCAGCAGAAGTATTAGTACCGCGATAATATCGGTCAAATAAATGGCTGACCGTTTCTTCGTCCATTCCTTTGCCGTCGTCCACTATTTCAATGAGGATGCCAGGATAAAGAAGCTTGTGATGCGGCAGCGATTCGACACGCACAGAAATAGTTGTGCCAACAGGGTTATGCAAAGAGGCATTGGCCAGCAAATTGTCGATGGCACGTTTGAACCACTTTGGATCGAGCGGGTACGTAATTTGGTCTTTTTCTATGAAATGTACATGGATATGCTGGCCGTCTGCTGCAGGTTGATTCACCATGTCAATCACAGAACGTCTGACTAGCTCCACCACATTTTGCGGTTCACGCTGCAAGGGAAGCGCATTGTTTTTCAAATGAAAGGTCAGGCTTAAATCTTCCATCAGCCCTTGCATATAAGCTGCCTTTTCTGCAATGACACGGCCGAAATTGCGAATCTCTTCTTCCGTCCACTGATAGTGAGAGGCAGATAACAGTTCGGCATATCCTTTGACAGAAGAGAGAGGCGTTTTCAAATCGTGCGAAACGCCAGTAATCCACTCTTCCCGCGTCTGTTCCAACAACTTCCTGTTTTCCTCATTGTGCTTTAATACCCCTGTCAAGTGTTCCAAAGCATCAATTACTTCCTGATAAAGCCGATAAGAACTCTTCAGCAATCCAGTTGCCGCATGACGGCTGCGGGGTCTGCCAGTTGCGTCCGTCGGTTCCAGATAGGTGCCCGCCGCGATAAGTTTCAACCAATTCAAGATATGAAGGATTGGAATTCCCAATTGGCGTCCGAACAGTAAGGACATGCCGATGACCACGACAAGGATGCCAGTCATGTCATAGAGAAGGAATTGATTATAACTGAATCAAAAATTTAGCTGTCAGACGATTATT
>JAQBPP010000084.1 GCA_028287455.1 Bacilli bacterium
CAGAAAACCCATTTGATTCTGGCCAGTTTACAGCCTGCAGACTCACCCGATACACTGATTTTAACAGTAGACACAACAGATCGAACGCTGTCAGATCAGATCCACTCCGCATGGCGGCATATGGTAGGGATTGATTATCCGCTTCAGCCCTTTTACCAGTTCATCCAGTCAGCCGACCCAATCCTTGCTCCTGTGATTGAGCGATTAAGCGGGTATCAGGTGCTGCGTGATTATTCACCTTATGAATCGCTCATAACATCGATTATCAGTCAGCAGCTGAATCTATCATTTGCCGCTCAGTTAAAACACACGCTGCTGGAGTTGACAAGCGAGCCACTCACTGTGGGTGAACACCGTTTATTCGCATTTCCACTGCCAAGCGAGATCGCAGCGCTTGATATTAGTGAACTGCGCTCCCGAAAATTCTCGCAGCGAAAGGCGGAGTATCTGGTAGAAAGTGCGAATGCCATCGCTTCAGGTCAATTGGATCTGCTAAATCTGACGACGCTGCCAAACGAGCTGGTGATTAGCAGGCTGAGCGATTTAAGAGGAGTGGGCCGGTGGACAGCGGAATGTGTGCTGCTGTTTGGCATGGGGCGACCAGACTTGCTGCCAGCAGCTGATATTGGACTGCGCAACGCGATACGATTGATTTATGAACTGGATCATCAACCAACTGAAGAAGAGGTAAGGGAACTCGGAGCGGGGTGGCATCCGTGGGAAAGTTATGTCACCTACTACCTGTGGGCGGCACTGGATGCGCAGCGCAAAGGAGCGTTAAATCTCCCTCACCGCATGTCGAAGCCCTGATTGCCAAACGGTTTTGGTGCTTCCTGCACGCCGTCGAGCAGAAACATCCAGCCACCCTCCAGCTTATACATTCTTATTTCTGCTTGTTCATCAATCATCAGCAAATGAAACAGGCTCATATCCGATTTGAAATATGGACTTAGATGCTCATCATGCAGCTTCAAATTCAAGACCCGGTACCGATCCTGAGGAGCAATTCTTACACCTTCTTGCCCTATGTACCCTTCCACATCTTCCGCCTGTGGCAGCTGCTGTTCTTGTTTATAATGAGACTTCAAGTAGTCATACAAGTTACGGGTCGACTTGGCCTTGCGTGATTGCTCGGTAATAATCGCGTAATACATGAATGCTTCCTCACTTGTTTGTCCATATTTTTCTTGCTGATGTGCGCGAACTTCTATGTAAACAGTTTATCATATTCCAAAAGACAGATTAAAGCCCCCTAGTGGCAACCAACCAATTTTAGGGGGCGTTCGTGAAAGTGTATTCACTTTTCATTAACCAAATAGTATCATAGATGAACAACAAAAAACAATTTCCACATCTTGGTCATTCTTCACCCTGCTCTTCTTGTCGAAGTTTCTCCAAATAATCGAGCCGTCTTTGCCTGCGTTCATATTCTGCCTGTCTCGACCAAAGTCCGCGATCTACTTTGCCAAAACTAAGAATCAGCGGAGACATCATAAGCAACCCGCACACAGGAATTGCCAGCGACCAGATGGCCGACACGGCTAAGGACTGATGAGCGCCAGCATAAAGCACGATGAAACAGCCTGGAATAAACACAATACAACAACGCAGCCAAAATCGAATGTAAGACAACTGAATCACTCCTCACCGCAACAGGTGAAAAATTTTTGACATAACTGGATAAACAATTGCAATTCATACCAAGCATTATATACTATGAAACTGTACTTATCTTTTAAGGAAAGTCTGTTAGACAGGATAATAGATCGCAGGAGGTGCTTAAACGTGTTTCGTTATTACTTAGGTGTTGCAGTCATCATGTTGTTGATGGCGGCTTTCAGTTTTGTACTTGCCTCGCATCCAGCACCACTGGTTACCATTTTTGTAGGGTTAGCTGCCGGATTCGTAGCAGTAGCCTATGTTACATCAGGCAAAGAATCACGCTGGTAAATCATCTGAACACGGTATTGCACGCGGTCATAAGAGACTCAGCCTGAGCTGGGTCTCTTTTTAGGTACCCCGCGCAAACTGAGTTTGAGCGTGGACTTCCATTAGAAACGAATCGGCTTCTTCGTTTATTGACACAACGGTTGTATTATTTCGTTTAGCTATCTCCACGAGGCCCCTGCAGGGCAGCATAGTTAACTCAGTGCCGATGACAAGCACAATATCTGCCTTGCAGGTCATGACGACTGCGTGACTAAAGTGTCGGACAGGTTCGCCAACAAAGACAATATCCGGATGCAGCACGTTGTTGCAAGTCGGACAAAAAGGAACAGCAAGCTGCTCATGAAAGTGATTTGGAAACCGCTGTCTGCAGCGCGGGCAGTACAAACTGCGAGTGGATCCATGCAATTCGATCAGTCGGCTGGATCCTGTGCTCATGTGAAGATTATCAATATTTTGCGTGATCACGTCAACTCCCCACAGTTTAAGCAACTGGTGGGCACTAGTAGGAGACGCTTTGGACCACTCCCGCACGCAGTGGCGAAACCAACGATAAAATTGCGCAGGGCGGCGCACAAAGAAGGGCCGTGTTAAAATCTTCTCGACCGGAGCCCCCTCGAATTCGTCGTCCCCAAGCGGCAGTCCCGCGGAGACTGAAATGCCTGCTCCAGTGATGGCCACGATCTTGCGGCCAGCAGTAAGCGTATTGATTACGAGTTCCTGGTCTGTCGTGCACGCTTTCATAGAAAACCTCCGAAAAATATCTCATTTTCACTTGACGCTCGTTTTATTTACATGGTAGAGTCAATACAACTTAATCGAAAGCAACTGCAATGATGGAGACATCAACAGGTAGAGTTGGTTCAGAGAGTCGGTGGTGGCTGCAAACCGATCCACTCGCTTATTGTAAGCACTCCGGAAGCATTAGACCGAACACGTATCCGTCGCCCTGGCAGACTCTTTCGGGCATTAACGGAAGCGGCAGTAGGCTCTAACGGTGGCCCCGTTACCCGAACAGGTTTTATTACCTCATAAGGTTTTCTGTCTCTATCAGCAGAAAACGAACCAGGGTGGCACCACGAAGGAATTCAGTCCTCTCGTCCCTTATCAACACAATGCAGGGTTGTGTTAATAAGCATCGAGGGGATTTTTTAGTTTCACCAAACGCTAATCAACTAGGAGGTAGCACGGTGTTTAAAGTACTGGTGTCCGATCCGATTTCACAAGTAGGTCTCGGCAAATTACTAGAATCTCCAACAATTCAAGTGGATAGTAAGACAAATTTATCCAAAGAGGAACTAATTGCGATTATTGGCGATTATGATGCCCTCTTGGTGCGATCACAGACCAAAGTGGATCGCGATGTGCTGGCAGCCGGGAAAAAACTGCGTGCCGTAGGGCGCGCGGGTGTTGGTGTGGACAACATTGATGTTCAGGCCGCAACTGATCTGGGGATCATTGTCATCAATGCGCCAGACGGCAACACGATTTCAACCTGTGAGCATACGTTTGCGATGATGATGGCTTTGGCACGGAAAATTCCTCAAGCACATGGGTCAACCAAAGCGGGCAATTGGGACCGGAAAACCTATGTAGGCGTAGAGTTAAACAACAAGGTACTCGGAATTGTCGGGTTCGGCCGCATTGGCAGCGAAGTGGCGAAACGGGCAAAAGCATTCGGAATGTCAGTACTGGCTTACGACCCCTTTTTGACTCCCGAACGCGCAGCTACTATCGGCGTGGAATTAGCCACTGTTGATCAAATTGTGACGAATGCCGATTTTATAACTGTTCACACTCCACTTACTAAAGACACTCGCCATTTAATCAGCCATGAGTCATTTAAGCGGATGAAAAACGGGGTGCGCATCTTAAACTGCGCGCGCGGCGGGATTATTGATGAAGAAGCTTTGGTGGAAGCGATCAAATCGGGCAAAGTGGCAGGAGCTGCTTTGGACGTATTCGAAGAGGAACCGCCAGCAGGCAACCCTTTGATTGATTTGGAACAAGTGATTGTCACACCGCATTTAGGCGCTTCAACAGAGGAAGCACAAATCAATGTGGCTATCGATGTGGCAGAAGAAATTGTCAACATTTTGGAAGATCAACCGTTTAAAAATGCGGTGAATCTGCCGTCACTGCCGCCCGATCTGGCGAAGAAACTGCGTCCCTATATCGCATTGGGTGAAAAATTGGGCAGACTGGTTGCACAGCTTCAGCAAGGCAGCCCGAGGCGCGTAGAAGTGACATACAGCGGCGAACTCGCCGACTATGATGTGGCGATTGTCACGCGCTCTGTTTTGAAAGGGGCTCTCTCCTACCATTATGGCGAGGAAGTCAATTTCATCAATGCGCCAGCTTGGGCGAATCAACAGGGGATTTCGGTTGAGCAAACCACCAGCAACCGACCAAATGACTACAGCAGTTTAATTCAGGTGAAGATCAACTCTGGCCAGGAAGAACAATCCGTCACGGGAACAGTCTACCAAGGCAGCGTTCCTCGCATCATCCATATCAACGGGTATACGATTGATGCTGCTCCGCAAGGCACGATGCTTGTGTTCAAGCACCAGGACCAACCCGGTATGATTGGCCGAGTCGGGATGGAGCTTGGCAACGCGGGCGTCAACATTGCCTCCATGCAAGTGGGCCGTAAGACGGCGGGCGGTGAAGCAGTGATGGTGCTTGGTGTTGACAAACCGGTGCCAGCTGAAGTGATGCAGGGATTGAGCCGTATGGAAGGTATCGTTGCAGTACAAGATGTAGATTTGTCATAAGAAAAATTGTTGTTTCCTTACTCACTTAATTGCAGGCAAAGTCGTTCGCAAGGAAACAACAATTTTTCGACGATTTAAC
>JAQBPP010000092.1 GCA_028287455.1 Bacilli bacterium
GTTCTTCGCCTCAGCCTAAACGCGTCGTAGCGTAGCTGCTAAGTCAGGCTTCATTGTTTAGAAGTGAGCCCGTTCCATCGATTCTGTGTGTCCTTGACCTGCATACGCGGTAACAGATGGGATGTATCGCAACCATAAATTCAGTTCATTTACAATAGCAGCTAAGTCAATCATATCTGTATTCAGCTGGCAAAATGTCTCAAAATTCACATCGGTATACATTTTCTCGATCAGCTGCATAATTTCAGTTTCTAACGCACGTATTTTCTCCGGTATTTCTCCCCGCTGACTGTTCCAAACTGAAGCAATTTCACTTTGCGTATCAAGATCAAGTGTCGGCCAACTATCAGCGAAGTCAGGCACCCACAATTCAATGCGATCATCATAACGAAAATACTTTTGTAAAAGAGTATCCATAGTAAGGACGCAAAGCGGCATCTGTTTTTTATTCTTCTTCGTTATTCGACAGATACTCGCGGGTGCGATAGTCCTCCCCTTTCATTTCATAACCTTGTGTTAAAAACACTAAGCGCGACAACAATGCCCCGGCACGTTTCTGAGTTTCTCCTTTAGACTTCGTATAATACAAATTTGCCAAATCCGTAATTTTAAAATTAGAGGTGATGATAACAGGTTTTTGGTCAGGTTCACGACCATTGAGAATGGTATAAAGAGTCCATATTGACGAGTCCGTTACATTTTCATGTCCTAACTCATCAATCACTAACACATCTGCAGAGATATACTTATCGAGTATTTCGGAGCGCGTGGGCAAGCCATCGCGATCCTCACGAAAATAAAGGTCAGATAATGCAGCGAACGTTCGCTCAGCCTGCACGTAAAGCACAGAGATATTTCTTGCCACCAACTTGTTTAAAATCGCACAAGCCAGGTGTGTTTTCGCCGTTCCGTAGTCTCCATAGATATAGAAACCCTTCTGATTACTGCCTGGTTGATACGTGCTGGCAAACTCCCATGCTGAGACAGAAAGTTCCTTATTCAATTGTTTCTGTTCGACCGGGAAGTTTTCAAACGTAAGTCGTAGATGTCCTCCTGTCATGCCGGAGATTTGTTTCAGGCGGCCTTCACGCAGCAGCGCCTGCTGTTCACGCAGCGGTCCACATGTGCGAATCTCCTCAATAAGCTGACGTTCGTCTAAGCGGAACCCGTACACTTGTCCCTTGGCATCGCCTTCCTTCGGACACAACTTGATCCCAGGGCACCCCGCGCAGATGTTCTGATCCTGCTGAATGGATAACAAGCGCAGCTGCACCGGTTTGCTGTAAAACTCATCATTGAGCTGATACTGTTTCAGTTCTGGGAAACTGTCTTCCCAATGCTGCCTGGCATCTGTCCACATCATGTCCAGTTTAGGCAGCTTGGGCAGCTTTGGAAGCAGCGAGGATAATGGCACTGGTTCACTCATCATGGATCACCTTTCTCCAGGAGCAACACGGAGGGTGCGGGCAACACCTGCTCCGCTCACAATCCGGCCTTCTTTAACCTGTTGATATACGCAGCAACCCCGGAGTCGCCACTCTTTTTCCTGGAATTAGAAGATGAAGGACTGCTTGTCCTGGGCTGCTCTTCCGTGCGACTCGTTGCTAAAACAGGCGGCGTGCCCAAACTGAAATTTTCTCTCCATTTGGCAAGCTCCTGCAGCGCTGTTTCCCGGGTGTGGATTTGCTTCTCAAACCAGTCATGGACAATCGTTTCCACATAACGTTTTGGAAAATCAGGCTTTCCATTACGAACTACCATTTGTGAAATCACGTAATCAATCAAGACCTCAATGAGTCCTGCGTCAAACTGATAAGGCGGTTTTTGCAACGAATAAATCATTTCCTTCTGCACTGCAGAAGGTTCTCTCTTTAACCGTTCTCTTAAGTAATTCAACAAGTACCCTTCAGTGGGATGCTCGGCCGCTGCCGCACTTTGCATCAGCTCATCCGTTCCCTTCATCGCCATTTGGGTCTCTTCAATCCATTTCAGCGCTTGTTCTTTGGTTTGAATGCAAGCCGTGCTCCAGGAGTACGCGAGTGTCTGCGCATAATTGCGATCAAAACGATTCCGTGTACTGATGACATAGTCGATCAAGACCTCTATGACCGCAGGCGGCAGTTCGCAAGGATACAATTGCAGGTCCGCCACAAACTGCAAATCCGCTTCTGTCAAATTTGCTCCTAATCGGTCCAACAAAAACGGAAGCAGCGGTTCAGTCAACAGTTCGACTGTTTCCTGGTCGTCTTCCGCTTGAAAAGGGTCGGCGTGCTCATCTTCCCGATAGGAATAGAAGGAGGACAGCAAAGGCACAAGTGTCACCTGGAACAGACAATCGTTATCAGGCAATTGATGATGCTTAATTTCCTCAATATGAACAACAGGTTGGTCACGAAATACGAATTCGGACAAACTATCTATCCGTCGTCTCGCCTGCTCAGTGGAAATACCAATTCCACGAGCAAATTCCGATAAAGAGACTTCGATTCTACCGTTTTCCTGCATGAATAACGATAAAGTCACTAGCGTATGTAACTGAACTGGGGAAATAGTTGTTAAGAAACCCGAATGTAGGCAGCTCGCGTGCATCCGAAAAAAAATGTCAACATGCTCCCAAGCATTTCCTACAAAATCATACTCACGAATGATTTGATTTGTTATTAACTTCGGGCCTGCCATAGTTCATCCGTCCTTCTTTTGCTGAATCAACAAATTGCTTATCAATTATATCAAAAAATGTCGAATCAGCATACGAAAGAGTGAGAACCTGCTATGGATAGATTCGATTCAATAGTCTTGGAAAAGGAATGGTTTCCCTGACATGATCCAAACCGCAAATCCAGGCGATCGTTCGCTCCAGTCCAATTCCGAAGCCTGAGTGCCGCACGCTGCCGTATCTGCGCAAGTCAAGATACCACTCGTATTCGCGGCCGAGCCCATGCTCCGCAAATCTCTTTTGCAGCAAAGCGAGATCGTGGATCCGCTCTGAGCCTCCAATGATTTCTCCATAGCCTTCAGGCGCCAATAAATCAGCACCCAGAATGACGTCCGGGCGATTCGGATCTGGCTGCATATAGAAAGCTTTGATCGCGGCGGGAAACTTCTCTACAAACAGCGGACGACTAAACTGATTTGTCAGATCGGTTTCATGGGGTGCACCAAAATCTTCTCCCCACTTCAGATCGTGACCCATTTTTTGCAGGCGCTCAATTGCTTCATCATAAGAGATCCTTGGAAAAGGACCTGCGAGCACTTCCTGCAACGGAGCCAAATCGCGTTCAATCGTGGTCAACTCCAGCTCACAGTTGTCGAGCATATGGGACACGATATGTTTCACAAATGCTTCCTGTACGTCCATATTTTCTTGATGCGTACAGAAGGCCATTTCAGGTTCTATCATCCAGAACTCAATCAAATGACGTCTGGTCTTCGATTTTTCCGCTCGAAAAGTAGGCCCGAATGAATAAACTTTGCCCAAAGCAATCGCAGCTGCCTCCATATAAAGTTGACCGGACTGGGTCAAATAGGCGTCTTCATCAAAGTATTTGGTGTGAAACAAATTGGTAGTTCCCTCACACGAGGAAGGCGTTAAAATCGGTGGATCTACTTGAGTAAATCCGTTGCCATCCAGGTACGACCGCATGGCGCGGATAATTTCAGCACGAATTTTCAAGATCGCCCGCTGTCTGGGGGATCTGATCCATAAATGCCGATGATCCATCAAGAAATCCACACCATGTTCTTTCGGTGTGATCGGATAATCTGAAGTAATATGTATAGGTTCAACAGCATACACTGTTAGTTCATATCCGCTCGGCGATCGCTCTTCACGTCTTACTTTTCCAACTACTTTCAGCGAGGATTCCTGCGTTAAATTTTGGCAGGCTGCAAATACAGCAGGGTCGACCTCTGATTTGACCACTACCCCTTGAATAAAGCCCGTACCGTCTCTAAGCTGTAAAAAAATGATCTTTCCGGACGAGCGGACGTTCCATAACCAGCCTTCAATGGTGACTTCCTCATCCACATATTCCCCAATCGTGCCGATCCAAGCCTTCATTAGTTGGTCCCTCCAGAGTCACTGCATGCAGCTTACACTTTGCTACTTAAACTTAACATAAATGCAGGTGAAAAAAAAAGAAGGCCTCTGTAAAAAGAGGTCTTCCTGGTTTAAGCAATTGCTTCAGTTACGATTGGGCGCACTTCTGCAATCCAACTGCGGAAGCGTTCGCCGCTGACCGTTTCTTTTTCCACTAATACCAGGGCAAATTCCCGCAGGGCAGCCTGATAGGGGAGCAGCATTTGATACGTCAGCTCATTTTGCTCTTGCAGAATTTTTCGTACTTCTTGATCGAGAACTTCTTGCTGCAGCGTTTCTGGATCCACAAATTTCAAACTGGATAATCCGCTCATCACAAGCGTTCTCGCTAACTGAGAGGCCTGCGCAATATCGCCGTTTGCTCCAGTAGAACGTTCAGAGTAAGTAAGTCCTTCTGCGCAAGAGCCGGCCAAAGCGACCCGGATCTGTTTCTCCAACTGATCCTTTGTATACAAGTAGCTGTCAATTTCCGGAACCTGGCGCACGAATCCAAGAGCCTGTCCGCGCGGCGCTATCGTAATATGAGCGACTGACCCGCTATTTGCAATCTCCATTGCAATCGCATGACCTACTTCATGAACTGCAACGCGCTCCAGCTCTTCTGCTGAAGGCTTCTTCCCGGTTTTCTCGCCCATTAACACTTTATCCACTGCATCGCGGAAATGGCGCAATTCCAGCCGTTCACGATCTTCCCTTAGCGCTTGAATCGCAGCCTCATTGCAAAGGCTCTCCAGTTCAGCACCTGAGAAGCCAAACGATTCCCGAGCGATAATTTCCAGATCAACATCGTCCGCGAGCGGCTTGTTTTGCGTTTGAATTTGAAGAATGCTCAGACGTCCATCCTTATCGGGCAGATCAACACGAATTTGCCGGTCAAAGCGGCCTGGACGCAGCAGTGCTGAATCTAGAATATCGATTCGATTGGTTGCCGCAACCACCAGCACCATTGGATTTACTGTCGTTTGCATGCCGTCCATTTCGGTCAACAGTTGGTTCAAGGTTTGGTCATACTCCTGATGCCCTTGACCGCCTCCGCGTTTGCCGCCTACTACGTCAATTTCATCAATGAAGACAATGGCGCTGTCCTTGTTTTCTTTTTTCGCGATCATCCGAGCTTTGCGGAATAATTCGCGCACGCGGGAAGCGCCGACTCCCACATACATCTCAACAAACTCCGATCCTGACGCAGACACGAACACCGAGTCTGTATAAGTAGCTGCCGCTTTTGCCATCATAGTTTTACCGGTTCCAGGAGGTCCAGTCAGCAAAATTCCTTTTAACGGACGAATGCCAAGCGATTGAATTTTTTCCCGAAAACGGAGGAAATCGAGCGCCTCCATTAATTCCCGTTTTGCTGCATCCTGTCCGCCAATGTTGGTGAATTCAATCTTGTGTGAAGTCGCCGTTTCGCGTGAACCAGTCGAAATCGGACTTCCGCCGCGGCTGCGCAGCATGAAAAATAAAAGGGTACTCAAAGCCAGCATCAGAATAATTGGCAGCACATTGAGGCCTCTTGCTGACAGGAAGATTACAACCGCAATGAAAATGCCGACCAACGTCTCTTTTATCATGAGTTTGTCACCCCCGAACTACCTCCGCTAGATAAAGATGTTGAACCTGCCGCAGTCGAACTATTCGTATAAGGAACCACATCATACAGATAATCAGAGCCTTTTTCCAATTGAATGTAAATATCGTTCTTGTCCATCTCAACACGGCATAAAGTTAATCCAGCGTCTTGACCCTGTTTCTGAAGGTTCGCAATCATCTCTGTGTAGTTATGCTTGGCAATCCCTTCGTATAAAACTGGTTGAAAGCCCTCATACAGACT
Source organism: Bacilli bacterium (assembly GCA_028287455.1). Taxonomy (GTDB): domain Bacteria; phylum Bacillota; class Bacilli; order Tumebacillales; family JAQBPP01; genus JAQBPP01. Next base: position 5,931 of record JAQBPP010000092.1, read on the forward strand.
AGTCAACGCTTTTGACGGTTTGGAGTCAATTTTGATCACCCGGTCTGAACCCAGTGTGTGATCCACAATCACTGAAAGTTGTAGATAGGCGGTTCGAAGGTCATCCACCTGTTTCATTGTAATATCGATTACCCGTTTGTTGCCCGATGAATCAAATGTCACCGACGAAACAACAAGCGAATTGTCTGCCAGTTCCTTCTGCA
>JAQBPP010000184.1 GCA_028287455.1 Bacilli bacterium
GTCGAATGCGTTGATTGCACCCATCATGAACGGCGGCAAGCTGATCGTGAACATCTCCTCGGAGGCAGGGAGCATCGCAGCCAGCCACCGCCAGGCCTGGTTCGGCTACTGTATGGCCAAAGCGGCCTTAAATATGGGATCGACCATCATCCATAACCAGATTCGCAAGGACGGCGGACGGGTCATGCTGATCCATCCGGGCTGGGTCAAAACGTATATGAGCGGCACTTGGAACGACGCGGGCAAGTATACGCCGGAACAGGCAGCGGTCAATATTCTGAAGCGCATTGAAGAACGCAAAGACGACATCGGCCAGCAGCCAATTTATATTGAAGCGGACACTGGCAACGCACTACCTTGGTAAAAGTTGAGAGGGGACGCGCAGGATGAGTAAAACAAGCAATGTACTGTTGATCGGCGATGACACCGACGCCCCTTGGCATCCACTGGAGCCAGCGCGGCAGGAACTGGAAGGAATACTTGGGAGTGAATTTGAACTTGTGAGCACAGAGGATTATAACCAGCTCGCGCAGCTCGATTGCGGCCAATATTCGCTCTGCATTTCCTATACAGACTGTTGGAAGCGCGACCTAGCGCCAGCACAAACCGCAGGCCTCTTGCGGTTTGTCGCGGGTGGCGGCGGCTTGCTCGTGATTCACAACGGCATTTCGGTGCACCGCAGTTATGAGCTCGCGCAGATGATCGGAGCCAGGTTTACAGGGCATCCACCTTACCAGCCGCTGAACTACTATGGCGCAGCGGATCATCCTTTGCTTGAGGGAGTGGGGAACTTCCGGGTGGAGGAAGAACCCTATCAATTTGACTTTGACCCTTTTGCTAAGAAAACAGTTTTCCTGGAATTTGAATATGAAGGCAACAGGTACCCGGCAGGCTGGGAACAAGACTTTGGTCTGGGGAAAGTGGTTTATCTGCAGCCGGGACATCACGCACAATCTTTCCAGCCGAGGGAATACAGACGGCTCGTGCTTAACAGCGCGATCTGGGCGGCCAACTAATAGCAAACAAGCAGGGGGTTTCCCCTGCTTCCATTACCAGAACTTAATTGCGCGCACTGGTCAGCCGTTTTTCGATTCGAACCAGTTGACTGTCGATTCTATCCAAGCGTTCAGTTGTATCCAGTCTAAAATCAGACATCTCGTTTTTAAAGTCATAAAGTTCATGTTTGAAAGCGTTGATTTCATTGCGCATGTCAGCCATCATTCTAATGAGTTGTGCGGTCATTTCATGAATCTGGTCGAACTTCCTGTCCAGTTTTTCAGACATGACCGATCCCCCCTTTCGAGTTTGAATGCTTCCCCGGCGCGAACAGCAATCGCTTGTCTATCATTTTACCTGATCGACCTTCTACTAGACAATGGGGTTCTGCAGAATGCGTATTTGCTCACTGAGAAAGGCGGGCAGGTGGTCACACTCATTAAAACTTACGACCTCAATGTCGGTTGGATGATGTCCAATCCGAATGCGGCTGATGGACCCGTGCGCAGGTTGATAGCCCCGAAATGAACCAAGGGGTGCATGGTCGCAATGAGCCAGCCACAATCCAATTGGGCCGCCGTGTGTGACCAGACACACCGTTCCATCCGGCTGTGCGGTGACGACTTCTTGCAGGCCTGTCAAGAAACGCTCGTGTACGTCAATAAGGCTTTCTCCCGCTGGCCAGCGAAAGTCGGTGGACATGGGATCCAGTGCCGCATCGAGTATCTCTTGATGCGTTTCATAAGCGGAAAAAGAGGATAGTCCATCGAGCTCACCCATATGAATTTCCTGAAAAGCTGCCGATGCGATCATCGATAGCCCGGTATGATGAGTCAGAATAGCGTCGAGCGTTTGGCGTGCGCGTTTTAGCGAACTTGTATAGGCGCAGGTGAGCGATTCAGATTGCAAGGCCAGTGCCGCGAACCAGGCTTGCTGCATTCCAAGTTCATGCAAGTCCGGGTCTGTCCAACCGACCAAATCGAAGCGCAGGTTTGGCTCGGTCACGCCATGGCGGACAACGATTAATTCAGTCATTAGCAGTTGCTCCTCATACGGCAATCGGGGGCTGTTAGGCCCCCGATGCTGTAAACGTGAAGTACAGCAGCGCGCAGTTTAAAATGATGATCAGACTTACCACAGTCCAACCCGCCCATTTCATTCGTGGGCTGTTTATCAATCCCCGCATCAGTTTCGGCCGCCCCGTCAGCAGCAGCAGCGGGATGATCGCAAACGGCAGTGCAAAGCTCAGCGACACCTGACTGATCACAAGTGCTTTTAACGGATCAATGCCCAAGGCGATTACGATTAACGAAGGCAGCATAGTAACCAACCTGCGCAGCCACAGCGGCGTGGTGAAGTTGACGAACCCTTTCATAATCACTTGACCGGCAATCGTTCCCACAGCAGAGGAAGAGATGCCAGAAGCGAGCAAGGCGATTGCAAATGCAAAACTGGACAATGAACCGAGCAGCGGCGTGAGCGATTGATGTGCCTGCTCGATCGAACTCACGTGCATGCCATACTTAAAAAATACAGCAGCAGAAACAATCACCATTGAAGCGTTGATGAAAAATGCGATATTCATGGAAGTCAGGATATCAATGATTTCCCATTTCAACAACCGTTTAATATGGAGAAGGTCGCCTGATTTACGGCGCGGCTGCACGAGATCCGAGTGCAGGTAAATCACATGCGGCATCACAGTAGCTCCCAGTATGCCGACTGCAACAAGCACACTTTGGCCTGACAAAGAGGGGACAATTGTATGAACCGCCGCCTGCTGCCAATCAGGTTTAGCCAGAAACATTTCCAGCACATAAACGGTTCCGATCACCGCCACCAAAGCACCGATGACTAACTCCAGCGGTCGATGGCCATACTTTTGAATGCCTAACACAACAAACGTAATTACACCCGTCAGTACACCTGCAACCAGCATCGGAATGCCAAACAGGATATTCAGTCCGATGGCAGCACCAATGAATTCAGCCAAATCGCAGGCCATTGCGCCCAGTTCAGCGATCACCCAGGACACCCAGACAGCCTGCCGACTGAAGTTGTCTCGAATGTTTTCAGGCAGACTGCGACCAGTTACAAGGCCCAGTTTCGCTGACAGAATTTGTAAAATAATGGCCATGATATTGCTCCATAGCACAACCCAGAGTAAATTGTAATTGAAGTTTGATCCACCTTGTATATTGGTAGCGAAGTTGCCCGGATCAATATAGGCAACTGCAACTATCAAAGCAGGACCCAAATTGCCTGCCAATCGTTTCCAGGAGAATCTAAAGCGCTCGCTCTCAACAGCAGCGGCATGGAGATCTCCTTCAGCAACAACCGGATTGTTCACAGTCCAACCTCCCTAGCATCTGACATATACGGTGTCTGTTGATGGTATCTTATTCTATGAGCGTACTCCAACATTTGTGAGTTAGCAACAATTATTTTCCCTCGGGAAATAATTTGTCACAATGGACATCCTCAGCTTTATGCTTTAGCTTCTTGAGCTTTAGAGTTATAATAGAAGAAAGACAAATCACCCAAGGGGGGATCCTCATGTACGAATATAATTTAATGATGGCGCAAATGATTCAGCCAATGCGGGAAGAATTAACCCGAGTAGGCTTCCAGGAACTGCTGACGCCGGAGGAAGTAGATGCGGCATTGCCAAGTGCAGGCACAACATTGGTTATGGTCAATTCCGTTTGTGGTTGTGCGGCAGGGTTGGCTCGCCCGGCAGTTGTGCGTTCACTGCAAAATGACGTAGTGCCCGAACATTTGGTCACTGTGTTTGCAGGTCAGGAAAAAGAGGCCACCGCGCAAGCGCGTAACTATTTCACCGGTTATGCGCCTTCTTCACCTTCCGTTGCTCTCATTAAAGATGGCAAGCTGGTGCACATGATTGAACGGCATGAAATTGAAGGTCAGGATCCAATGTCCATTGTGCACAATCTGACCAGCGCTTATGAGAAATACTGCACCAAGTAATCGGCCACAACAAAAGAAGCACTTGTCTCCCAGAGAGACAGGTGCTTCTTTTTACTTTTTAAAGAAAGTATGAACATTGTTTACCTTGATTCTTTCCAGTTTAGCAAGTGGCCGATTTCTACACCGAGACGGACGAGGTTCTGCCGCGCCTGCGCCATCGCATCCTGCAGTTTCATCGGGCCAGGTGTAATGCTGAAAAAAGCAGTCACACCGCTTTCACGAAGGGCCTCATATCCATCGCCCAATGAGCCGCACACGGCAAACACCGGCACGCCATGCGCTTGTGCGAGTCTGGCCACTCCTTGGGGCACTTTGCCATATTGTGTTTGAACATCAGTTCGCCCCTCGCCCGTAATCACCAATTGCTGATCCTGCATCAGGCTGCTCAGTTTGACCGTTTCCATCACCAGCTGTATGCCGCTCACCAGCGAAGCATTGCAAAAAGCGAGCAGTCCTGCGCCAAGCCCGCCTGCTGCGCCAGCTCCTGGCAAGTTTTGCACATCCTGGTGCAGCTCGTGCAAAATGACTGCGGAGAAATGCTGGAGTGCTTGATCAAGCGCCTTTTTAACTGCTTCAGAAACGATGCCCTTTTGCGGACCAAAGATGTAGGTCGCCCCTTCCGGGCCGCAGAGTGGATTGGTGACATCACTGGCCACCTGAACGGTTGTTTCTGTCATGCGTGGATCAAAGCCGGACAGATCAATATGTGCCAGATTGGCCAATGCCAAGCCGCCCACTGGCAACTCATTCCCCCATTCATCAAGCAGTTTGGCGCCCAGCGCTTGCACCAGGCCCGCACCCCCGTCGTTTGTGGCACTGCCGCCCAGTCCGATGATCAAATGCCGACAGCCTTGATCCAGCGCGTGACGAATCAACTGCCCGGTGCCGTAAGTGCTAGTTATGCTTGCATCGCGTTCGGTCTCCGTCAG
>JAQBPP010000044.1 GCA_028287455.1 Bacilli bacterium
CTCCCATCAGTTAGAGGAGCGGAATGCTTTTCACCTTCAGTCATCGAAAAACTGTTCATTCCTTACGACTGACTTTGCCTGCAACTGAGGGAGTAAGGAATGAACAGTTTTTCTTAACGAGTCTCCCGGCTGCGGTCCCGGGGTTTTTCCTCGCGTCGCGGGCGCAGCTCATGCAGCAGTTTGGTCAGAGCCCTTTTTTCAATGCGCGAAACGTAAGATCTGGAAATACCCAGCTCTTGTGCGATTTCACGTTGTGTTTTTTCCTCACCGTCGGGCAGTCCGAACCTGCCGCGAATCACTTCCTGCTCGCGATCATCGAGCAGCCCCAACCGGGAGTGGATTTTGGCCTTCTCCAGTTTCAGCTCCACCTCGTCGATGATCTCGTTGCTATCTGTACCGAGGATATCGATTAAAGTGATTTCGTTGCCTTCCTTGTCAGTGCCGATTGGATCATGCAGCGATACGTCTTTGCGTGTTTTTTTTAAGGAGCGAAGATGCATGAGTATTTCATTTTCTATACAACGAGCAGCATAAGTGGCCAGCTTCGTACCTTTGTTCGGACTGAAGCTTTCGATTGCTTTGATTAGACCGATTGTCCCAATTGAGATGAGGTCTTCACTGTCTTCCCCGGTGTTCTCAAACTTTTTCACGATATGTGCAACCAGGCGCAAATTATGTTCGACCAATATGTTGCGGGCGTCTTCATCGCCCTTCATCATGAGTTGAAGGTATTTCTCTTCGTCTTTTTCAGAAAGTGGCTGCGGAAAAGCGTTGTTTTTGATATATGAGACAAACAAACCCAGTTCTCGAATCATCAAGGCAACTAAGGTTAATAGACCAGGCAACTGCAGCACCTCCCTATTGTACTATGCAACTTTATACGGACGCTGTTTTAAACTATATGCGCGCAGGTTTTAAAACTACGCCTGTACCTATTGATAAACCCGCCTAAGAATATCACTTGACATTTCAATTCGTAATGTATACGATTTACCTCGTAATCAAAACCATTACGATTTCGAAGAGGATTAGGCACCTCTTATACGCAACGGCACATACTGTTTCATCAAGGAGGAGATTAGTCATGAAATTGGCCGGTTTGGGACTTTGCTTCTCTTGTGTCCTGCTGTTGTCTGGTTGCGGAAATTCTGCGACAACGAACAATCCTTCAACCGCTCAAGGGCAGCACCAACCGCTGTCATCTACTGGCGCCAAAATCAAGATTGTAGCTGCAGAGAATTTCTACGGGGAGGTGGCGCAAAAAGTCGGCGGAGATCGGGTGGAAGTGGTGTCCATTCTAAATAACCCGGCAACCGATCCGCACGAATACGAGCCGACTCCTGATGCGGCTCGATCGGTCAATGATGCCCAGTTAATTGTGTCAAATGGAGTTGGGTATGACGCCTGGATGGATAAGTTGGTCAGCAGCGCTTCATCTGCCAGCAGCAAGTCGGTGATCAAAGTTGCTAATGACGTCTCCGGTAAAAAAGAGGGGGATAACGAGCACGTTTGGTATGATCCCTCGATCATGCCTAAATTGGCGAACAAGATTGCAGACGATCTGGCGAAAATCGATCCTGGCAGCGATCAGATGTACCATCAAAATGCGCAGGCTTTCGCGGCTTCGCTCGATCCGCTGACACAACAAGTGCAGAAATTGAAACAAGCCTCTCCGACGCTTATTGATGTTTCAGAACCGGTATTTGATTACATGGCCGCCGCACTTAATTTAACGATTGGCGATCCGAAATTTGAAAAAGCCATTGATAATTCCACAGATCCTTCTCCTGCGGACCTGGGGCAATTGCAAAGCGACATCAAAGACAAAAAGATCAAGTTTTTCGTGTTCAACAGTCAAAACTCAAGCCCTACAGTAAACAATGTGGTCACCCAGGCACAAGCGGCAGGACTTCCAGTTGTGCAAGTGACGGAAACAGAACCTCAGGGCAAGAACTATTTGCAGTGGATGACCGATCAGTTAAATCAGGTAGGGCAGGCGTTAGGCATAAAGTAACAAACATTCGTTGACTCAAGGTAATATCACGATTCGCACTGGTCGCATAGACCGTAAATCTCAAATTTATGTCCGGTAATTGTAAAACCGTCAGGCGTTCCCAATACTGCATGCATTGGGCATAATTCGATTTTTTGGGTTTTGCCGCATAGTGTGCAGATAATGTGATGGTGATGGTCGGATCCGGGGCAGGAAAATCGAAACTGCTTCTCGCCTTTAAGCTCCGTAGATTCCAGGATCCCCAGTTCCTCAAACAGCGTAAGATTCCGGTAAATCGTATCAAAACTCAGGCCCGGATATTCAATCTGCATGTATTCCATCACTTCTCTGGCTGACATGTAGCGTGTCTCATCAGCAAACATCGTGACAATTTTTTCGCGTTTTCCCGTATATTTGTAACCCTTATTTTTTAGCAGTTCCAGGGCGGTTTCTGTATTCATTTCAACCTCTCCCGTATACAGTATTCATCTCCAATTATAAGAATAACACGCATCATAGAAAATGAAAAACCTTTCAACAGACAGCCTGTGAAACAATTCGTAATAGTTACGATTGTAATAGGTTTTATGCTATACTTTAACGTACAGATCATAGATCGATTATCAAACGCTTGTCAGGAACGGAGGATGTGCAGATGAGCGGTGGCATTAGAGTGCACGATTTGAACGTTTCTTTGGGAGGACAGTCGATTTTGCATGACCTGTCTTTTTCGATGCATCCAGGTGATTTTTTAGGAGTCATTGGTCCAAACGGAGCGGGAAAATCCACTTTGTTCAAAGTGATCTTAGGAATGTTGAAACCTCAGTCCGGTGAGGTGAACTATATTGGCAACGCAGCGCCTGAGAAACAGTCTCCTACGATTGGATACGTGCCTCAGTCGCGTCAAATCGATCCTGAGGTTCCTTTGCGCACTTGGGATTTTGTAAGCCTTGGTTTGCCTCACAAAGTTCGGCCTTGGCTGACCAGACGTGACAAAAAAACAATAAATGAAGCTTTACAAATGACCGACTGTGAGCGGTTTGCCCACAAGGCGATCGGGAAATTGTCAGGTGGAGAACGGCAGCGTGCGTTCCTTGCGCAAGCTTTAGTTAGAGACCCAGACATTTTGCTGCTCGATGAGCCTACATCCAATCTGGACCCTGGTGCCCAGGAGCAAATGGCGTGGCTGGTCGATCACGTTTGCCGTGAGCGTGGGATTGGCGTCCTGTTTATCAGCCACGATGTAAACTTGATTGCCAAGTATGCCGACCGCATTCTGTATTTAACGCGCGGGAACTTTGCAGTAGGTACGGTCAACGAAGTGATGCAGTCCGATGTGCTGACGAATTTATACGGCACGGCAGTCGAAGTGACACGAGTCGGATCGAAGGTGCAGGTCATCACTTCCTTAAAAGACGCTGTGACTCCGATCTGCTATCATGCAGAGGTGAACTAGGAGGTTCGGCTTGTGTTCCAATATCCTTTTATGCAGAATGCATTTCTTGCGGGTACAATTGTTGCGGTCATGTGCGGTGTCATAGCAGTATTCGTGATTGCCAGAGGATTGTCTTTTATCGCGCATACTTTTTCACATATTGGATTTTCAGGTGCGGCTTTTGCCGTCTTCATGGGTTGGAGCCCATTAAACGGCTTGCTGCTGTTTACTTCGGCCAGCGCTTTGATCATCGGACGAATGGGTGTTAAAACATTCCGCAGGGATGTGTCCATCAGTATTGTGCTGAGCGTTTTTTTGGGACTGGGTTATTTGTTTCTGAAGTTGTCGAATACGCAATCCACTGGTATGATGTCACTGTTGTTTGGCAGTGTAATTGGAATCAGCGTAAGCGACATCTGGCTAATGACCTGGCTGTCGGCGTCTGTGTTAGTGCTGCTGGTGTTAGGCTATAAAATGTTGGTGTTTGATTCGTTTGATCCTGTTGGGGCGGAAGCAGCGAGACTCCCCATCCGTTTCATTTCAATCGGTTTTCTGCTGTTGATCTCAGTTGCGATTGCCGAATCTGTTCAATTCGTTGGCGCGTTGCTGGTGTTCACGTTAATGACTACGCCTGCTGCGACAGCACGCTATTTGACACAATCCGTCTTTCGGATGATGGTTTATTCAGCGGTGATTGCGGTGATCGGGTTATGGGCGGGGCTTGTACTAGGGTACTACACCAGCGCTCCGACCAGCTTCTATATCTCAGCTGTTGAAGGGGTTTTATATTTCATGGCGTTAGGGTGGCACAGCCTGCGCGAGCGCATGGCGCCGAAGCTTCAGCTTCCATCAGCCGAATAATATACCCTGAGTTGCATACGATAGGGACACGGAGTCGACTCTAAATCGATTCGACTTTCCGGATCATTGGCCCGAATCGTTGCAGGATACGGCGCTGGGATTCGAAAAGAAGGGGCTGCCTCTCGTAGTGGAGACAACCTCTTTTTTTCTTACACCGGTATATTGCTGGAATTGGGGCTAGTGTGGCTCGAGCCAGTGGATCTACCTGCTCCGACTGCAGCACCTGTGCTTGCTGATGCATCTGTACCGATTGCAGCTGCTGGTTCAACAGCGGAACTGCTGCCGCCCGAAATCTGCTCACCTGATGCGGAAGGCCTTGTTTTGCCAGTGGAAGCGCCAAGCACATAGGCGATCAGCGAGCTGAACAGTGTAGTAATAGTATTGGATTCCAGCTTGCCCATTTGAGCAAGCAGGATGATCGCTAAAATTCCGAGCACGGATACGGTATAATGTAATTCGAACCAATTAAAAAATGGGATGTCGCGCAGTACTCCGCCGCGGTACAGGATGAATGTCGTCACGATCACTAGCGCGATAAGCCCTAGTACGGTAAGCGATAGCCAGTCCATGTAATTCCCTCCTATCTGTGTTCACCATATACTATGCAACTACCTGTCAAGAGGGGTTCATCACGGGGAATCAGATTTTTTTTACTGGATAAAAGAAGGTCATTTTAGAGGTGATGTCGTGCTTCAACAATTTGTGCCGAATTTATTTGTTTCCTCCATCTACGAAATTGATTTGCCTGCTTTACAATCCGCCGGAATCAAAGGCATCATTACCGACCTCGACAATACGCTGGTAGCTTGGTCGGACAAGCTAGCAACACCTGAAGTAGTGCAGTGGCTGGATGATGTGCGCGACAATTATGGCATGAGGGTGACTATTGTTTCCAATAATAAAGAGGCCAGGGTGTCTGAATTTGCTGGGCCGCTGAGTGTACGTTATATTTCAAACGCCAGGAAACCAACAGGGGAGGCGTTTGATCTGGCCATGCAGTGGATGGGTACCAGTCTAGAACAGACTGCAGTCATCGGCGACCAATTGTTTACTGACATTTGGGGCGGCAACCGCCGAAGACTCTATACAATTCTCGTGGTGCCTATTCATGATCGAGAATGGTTTGGAACCAAAGTATTGCGCTTAATGGAAAAAGGGATGTTTTCCCTACTGCGCACACGTGGATGGATGGAGAGGTAAGGTCCTCTTGATCTGCTGAAAGGAGTTTCAAAATGGAATTGCATTGTGCGGGCTGCGGGGCACCGCTGCAAATGGAGGAACCGAATCAACCAGGGTACATTACCCATGATGCGATGGCGAAGCGGGAGAATCCAGTTTGCAGACGTTGTTACCGAATTATCCATTATAACGAAATATCACCGGTTCCTTTCTCAGACGTGAACTTCCAGCGTATATTGGCGTCCATTGGCAATCGCAGGGCACTGGTACTGGCGGTAGTTGATTTATTTGATTTTCACGGGTCGTGGATCGACGATTTGGAAGAATACATAGGCAATAATCCTGTTGTGTTAGTCGTGAACAAAGCAGATCTGCTGCCGCGGCAAACCAACTTTGACCGCCTGGAATCGTGGCTGCGCTCTGAGCTGCAGAAGAAGAATATCCAGCCTGAACATGCCTTTTTTGTTTCAGCAAAGACTGGGCAGCATGTGGAGTACATTAAAACTTTGATTGAATCCTATGCGAACGAACGAGATATTTATGTGGTCGGAACGGCAAATGTCGGCAAGTCGACCTTGATTAATCGGCTCTTGAGTTTGTTTGAGTCGCAATACGAGGATCTCTCCTTAACTACCAGCCAATATCCCGGAACAACTTTATCCACGATCCAGGTGGAAATCCCGGGATACAGCAAACGCTTATATGACACTCCAGGGCTGTTAACGCATCATCGATTAATTGATCGGGTCTGCCACCAGTCCTTAAAAGACATTACGCCCACAAAACCGATCGATCCGGTGACCTATCAATTAAATGAGAGGCAGACACTGTTTCTGGGAGGATTGGTACGTTTTGATTTCATTGCCGGTGTGCGCCAGCCGTTTGTCATCTATGCGGCCAATCAACTGACAGTCCACCGAACCAAATTGGAAAATGCAGACAATGTGTATGCCAGACATGTGGGGGAACTGTTAACACCTCCTTGCCCCGAGTGTCCGGATGATTTGAGAAAACTGGTGAAACACCGTTATCGGTTTAACGCAGGCCCGCCAACTGATATTGTGATCTCCGGCATTGGCTGGGTGTCGATTCGGGGCCGCGCATGTGAAGTTCGACTGCATGTGCCGGAAGGTGTCAATCTATCAATCAGGCGTGCTATTATCTGAGGGAATATAAGTGTCTCTGTGCGATCGCAAGCGTCAGGATCAATGAACTTGGTATATGCCTTCTCTCATCTGCATAAAGTGACAATAGTCAAATTTCGACAGAGGTGAGACAAGATGGGAGCTGGCGTATCTCGAATGGATACCGTTATTCGCACTCTAACTGTATCCTTGGAAGGAGCAACTCTAAGCGCCAATGAGCTGCTTGATTTAGTTAGACGATCCGTTTCGAAAATTCGTGAGTCAGACGCTGATATTGCCGATTATTCTTTGTACGATGTTCGGTTTAAATTTCAAAACAAAGGAGTTCTGGTGACAGCAGAGTTTAGACGATAGATTTTGTACATACTTTGACAGGTTTTTTTCTCTGCGCGTAGAAATACAACTCGACAGATTAAACGCGCAGAGGGGAATCTGGCAATCGCATATGATATCGATTTTCTATTAGGACAAGCTTTTGAACACGAGGCTTCCGATTTGCATATCTCTGTCGGCCGCAGCCCGGTGGTGCGGTTGAGAGGAGAGTTAGTCCCACTCGGTACTGACAACGTTTTGCCCAGCGACAGTGAAGCGATGGCAGGGCAGTTAATGAATGAAGAACAATGGGCGCGTTTCCTGGCCAATGGCGAGCTCGATTTTTCGTATTCGCTGGCAGGCGTTTCCCGTTTTCGAATCAATGCTTTCCGGCAAAGAAACTGCATCAGCATCGCCGCTCGAATTGTACCAAGCAGCATTCCTACGTTGGAACAGATTCAGGCCCCTCCGATCTTTCAAACCCTTGCCCACAAGAAGCAAGGACTACTTTTAGTTACCGGCCCTACAGGCAGCGGGAAATCTACTACGCTGGCGGCTATCATCCATTTCATGAACCAGACGATGCACCGTCATATCATCACCCTGGAGGACCCGATTGAGTTTCTCCATACACATGGCACCTGTACAATTGACCAACGGGAAGTTGGTCTGGATACGAAAACGTTTGCGAGTGGGTTGCGCGCTGCATTACGTCAAGATCCGGACGTCATTTTAGTCGGGGAAATGCGCGATTCGGAAACCACGTCCATTGCCATTACGGCTGCTGAAACAGGACATCTTGTACTTGCGACTTTGCATACACCTGGTGCGCCCCAATCGATAGACCGGATTGTCGATGTTTTTCCAGGAGATCAACAAGCCCAAATTCGTGTCCAGTTGTCGTCGATTTTGCTCGCGATCGTGTCTCAGCAGCTGCTTGCTCGCGCTGACGGAAGCGGTCGAATCGCTGTATTGGAGATCTTGTTGAATAATCCGGCAATCGCCAATCTAATTCGAACAGACAAGACGCATCAAATTAGAAGTGTTATGCAGACATCGCGTGCTGCTGGGATGCAGACGATGGAGCTTCACCTGAAAGAACTGTTTGCTCAGCGTCAGATCAGGGAGTCAGATCTAAAGCAGTTAGTCGAACACGTATCAATTTAAACCATCACGCTTACGGTGAGGTAAAACGCATGGAGATTGCTTTTACAGCAGTTTTTGGGTTAGTCATTGGCAGTTTCCTGAATGTGGTTGGACTCCGGATTCCAATCGGGGAATCAATCACCAGTCCCGCACGTTCCTACTGTCCGTCCTGCAAACATACGCTCGGAAGTCTTGACTTGATACCGGTACTCAGTTACGCTTTTTCATTAGGTAAATGCAGATACTGCGGGAAGCGAATTTCACCGCTTTATCCCATGATTGAACTGCTCACCGGCGGAGTTTATGGTTGGATTGTCTATCAGCATGGATGGACGTTTGCGGGTCTTTTGTATGGGATCGTTTTTTCAGTCCTGATTGTGGTTTGTGTATCGGATTGGACCTATCAACTGATCCCCGACGCAGTGATGCTGCCGGCGCTTGTTTTAGTGTATATTGGCTTTGGCCTTTTGCAGGGGCATTGGCTAATGCATTTGATTGATCTGTCCAGCGGAGCTATTTTAATAACGGTTATTATTTTAGCGAGCAGGGGGGGCATGGGGGAAGGGGACATCCGCCTCAATGCTTTAATTGGACTTCTGCTGGGGTGGAAATTAATGCTTGTTTCTTTTGTACTTGCCTGTACGCAGGGAAGTCTGTTGGGCGGATATCTAATGCTGCGCAAACGCGCAACTCGTAAAACAGCGATTCCCTTTGGTCCCTACTTGGCGGTTGCTGCGTTGATCACATTTTTCTGGGCGGATCCACTGTTGTTTTGGTATAATCGTTTCCTCTTAGGGATTTGAATGTCGACGATTTGAGATGCATAAACGAGGTGGCGGAGATCGATCAGTTAGTTGGCGTGTTTGGACATCCGATTGGACACAGCATGTCGCCGGCAATGCACAACGCAGCGTTTGACGCGTTAGGTTTGCCTTTTTATTACGGGGGATTCAATGTGCATCCGGAGCAGTTGGAACAGGCAGTGGCAGGTATACAGGCGCTTGGCTTTGCTGGAATCAATGTGACAATTCCGCATAAAGTGCCAGTAATGGACTACTTGGACTGGATAGATGATACGGCGCAATTAATCGGTGCAGTGAACACGATTGTCAATAAAAATGGCAGGTTGTTGGGTTTTAATACTGATGGCGACGGATACTTGCGGTCGCTAATCGAAGAAGCATCCTTTGATCCAACAGAGAAACGAGTGCTGGTCTTGGGAGCAAGCGGAGCAGCGCGGGGAATCATCACCAGTTTGCTTTCCAGTGGAATCGCGTGTTTAGCGGTCGCGAACCGAACTGAAGCGCGTGCACGGGAGTTGGTGACAGGTTTGCAGTCTCGCCAGTTGGAGCTGTTAGGAAGGCCGCTGCCTGCGCAGTTGGAACTTCTCGATTGGAGTGCAGTTCCGGCTCAGACCAAGCAGTTTGACGTAGTTATCAACTGCACGAGTGCCGGAATGTGGCCGAATGTTGATGCGATGACTCACGAAGGGCTGCAGTTTCACGACAAGCAAATTATATCGGATATCGTTTATAATCCACTGGAAACGAAACTTCTAGCGCTGGCCAAACAGCAGGGCGCTGTCGTTCACTACGGAACTGGGATGTTTGTTTATCAAGGTGCGATCGCGTTTGAAAAATGGACAGGACATCCAGCCCCTGTGAAGGTTATGCGGCAGGTAGTTGAGGATAGATTAAGAGCAGCGGGCCGGAAGTGAAAGGGGATAAGAAATGTTAACAGGAAAACAGAAACGGTTTTTGCGTTCCCATGCTCATCATGTGACGCCTGTGTTGCAAGTGGGAAAAGGCGGCATCTCGGATAATCTGTTAGAGCAGGCAGGTCTAGCCTTGTCAACGCACGAATTAATTAAGGTATCCATTTTAAGCAATTGTGAAGAAGATAAACATGACATAGCGCAAGCATTAGCAGAGGGAACCCATGCTGAATTGGTGCAGTTAATCGGTAAAACGGTTGTGTTGTACCGGGAATCTGTTGAAAATAAACAAATTGAGCTTCCACGTTAGATAGGAGAGTTGTCAATTGCGTATTGGGCTGTTTGGGGGCACCTTTGATCCCATCCATGTCGGCCATTTGGTGTTAGCTACTGTCGCCATGGAAGAAGGCAAATTGGATCGTGTGATCTTTATGCCTGCAGGACTGCCGCCTCATAAGGTGGGCAAACATATTGCTGCCCCGCAGCACCGACTGAACATGGTTAAGCTGGCTGCTGGCCGCGAACCGCGGTTTCAGGTGAGTGATTGGGAACTGTCCAAAGAGGAAGTTTCTTACACGATTGACACCGTCAAATGGATGCGTAAACAGTATCCCCAGGATGAGTTGTTTTTTATCATCGGTGCCGATATGTTAGCCGACTTTCCAACTTGGCATGCGGCGAATGAAATCCTGCAAATTGTGACGCTGCTCGCCGTACCGCGGCCTGGCTTTGGCGAATTGAATGCACAGCAGGTGTGGGAACAGCTGCCGGAGCACTTCAGACGGCGCGTCCAGATCGTGGACATGCCTGAAATGGAGATTGCCTCCACCTGGATTCGCAGCCGCATTCAGTCGGGAAAATCGATCCACTACCTGGTTCCGCTGCAAGTCGAGGATTATATCATTCAGCATCATTTGTATGAGTATCGCTTGGGCATAGAGCAGACTGTGCCTGTTGCTGCAAACGATGTATTGGATCAGTCACGATGGATCGTATGCGAACAGCAAATTCGGGAGTACGCAATGGAGCAGCTTAGTCCCTACCGTTTTCGACACGTCGAAGGGGTAGTTCAATCTGCGGTGGAACTGGCAAAAAAATACGGAGTAGACGAGCGGAAAATCAGGGTCGCTGCCTGGCTGCACGATGTCGCCCGCGAATGGGAACCGGAGCGGCTGTTGGCCGAGGCGGATCGGTTGGGGATTGAACAAATCTTTTACATTGCAGTGGATTTGCTGCATGGTCCCATTGCAGCGAAACTCGCAGGGGAGAAGTTTGGCCTGTTTGACCCGGAAATTACCCAGGCCGTCAAATATCACACTTGTGGGAGAGCCGCGATGACCGTGTTTGAAAAGGTGCTTTGCCTGGCGGACGCCATTGAGCCGAGCCGTGTTTACCCTGGAGTGGATCAAGTGCGCAGGCTTGCTTTTAACAGCTTGGAAAAGGCGCTTGCAGTGCAATTTGATGGCACGATTGCCTATCTTCTGCAGCGAAACAAGCCGATTTGCGTCAACACACTGCTGGCCAGAAACGAATGGTGGCAGGAAGTTGCAGAGACTCCAGCAGATGGAGCACGGACAAACGGGAACAATTCCTGATTTTCTACATAAAATAGGGTACGATTTAAAAAAGGAACTTGCAGTGTTCAGAAGAAGTGATATGTTAGTGGTGTACAACAATCACTGGGAGGAATGTGAATGGGTGAAAGGATGACCGACTTAGCGCGAATTGTCACAGATGCAGCTGATGGGAAAAAGGCGCGAGATACCGTGGTTCTCGATATTCGTGGCTTGTCAATCATTGCCGATTTCTTCGTCATCACTACTGGAAATTCAAGCATCCATGTACAATCCATCGCAACCGGCATCAAAGAGCGAATGGAGCAACGGGGAATTCATTGCCGTGGAATGGAAGGATATGACGAGGCGCGTTGGATCCTGCTCGACTTTGGTGATCTTGTAGCCCATGTTTTTCGTGAAGAAGAACGGCAATTCTATAATCTGGAACGAGTGTGGGGAGACGCCACACCACTTAGTATATCCGGATAAACCAGATTTGGTGACTAAGAAGCTTTCCAAGAGTATTTTGCGATTTCGATCGTCATGTATGAAGGAGGCGCCGTATCCAATATGGCGCTTCTTTCTTTAATAAACCCTATTTGGGAATGTCTATTGGAAAGATGGTGCATAAGTTGACGCAAGTGCTGGAGCCCAAAGGTTTCATTAGTGCTGCAAAAAATGTTGGCATCAAAGACGATACACTGGATTTCACTGTTATTTTTTCCGAAGTGCCGGCGGCGGCAGCAGGAATGTTTACTACGAACCGGTTTTGCGGCGCGCCCGTGTTGGTAGGCAGAGATCATCTGGCAGACGGTGTTTTGCAGGCGATTGTGGTCAATTCGAAGAATGCAAACGTGGCCACTGGTCAGTCAGGCATTGACGATTGTCAGGCGATTGTAGCGGCAGTGGGGCAGGAATTAGCCATTGATCCTGGTCTGATTTTGCCGTCGTCCACTGGTGTGATCGGGCGCAGGCTGCCTGCCGACCGTATGATTGCGGGAATTCCAGGCATCCGGCAGATGATGGGTTCGGGCAAACTTACCGAGGCTGCTCATGCGATTATGACTACCGATACACGGCCGAAGTACGGCAGTGTACGCATAGGAGACGCCGTGCTGTTTGGGATGGCCAAAGGTGCCGGCATGATTGAACCGAATCTGGCGACAATGCTTGCGTATTTTTTCACCGACGCTCAAATTTCTGGAGATCAATTAAAAGGGATGTTGCATCGCGTTGTGAACAAGAGCTTTAATCGCGTCAGTGTCGATACAGACACCAGCACGAGTGATACTGTGATTTGTATGGCCAATGGCCTGGCTGGGGAAGTCAATCTGCACGACTTTGAAGAAGCATTCACCTCTTTGGCAATTCAGTTGGCACGTAAAATTGCAAAAGATGGGGAAGGCGCGACCAAGCTCATTGAGGTACAGGTTGAGGGAACGAATCAGGAAGAGGACGCAGTAAAACTGGCGAAATCCATCGTGAATTCTCCATTGTTGAAAACTGCTGTTTTCGGACGCGATCCTAACTGGGGCAGAGTAGCTATGGCGATGGGCAAAGCTGGCGTGGATTTCACTCCGGAACGAGCGCGCATTTGGTTTGGACCGCATTTGGTGTTTGACCGCGGTGCGATTTTTGAACAGCAGCTGAAGGAAGTCGAGGATTATCTTCAAAATGAAGAGATCCTGATTCGTGTCAGTGTTGGCGATGGAATCCATTCATCCACTGTGTGGGGTTGCGATCTGACCTACGAGTACGTGCGGATCAACGGTGAGTATACTACGTAATTCAATTCAATGTGGTGCGTATAATGAAGCAGATCATCCAAAAGCTATGATAATCTGTCTTGTTTCATCATTATTTGTTGTTTTGTTTCACTTTATGTGTTGAAAAAGAATAGTGGGCATGATATTATTACGTCTGTTGTCAAAATACATGGCACTCAGGCAGCAAATCAGTAAACATTGCCAGTTGATTTATGCTTTTGAAATGTGGTATTCTAGTCAAGTCGCTCTTTGAAAACTGAATCGTGTAAGAAGAGTCAGGTGAACTTGATTTGAGAGTTTGATCCTGGCTCAGGACGAACGCTGGCGGCGTGCCTAATACATGCAAGTCGTGCGCTT
>JAQBPP010000226.1 GCA_028287455.1 Bacilli bacterium
TCGATCGATAGATTTCCTGGCGCTAAAGCCCGGCGAACAACATGTCGTTCTCTTGCCCACGCGCCTGACAGATGCAGAAGATCATAATCCGCATCATGAAAATCGACACTCATGCTAAGTGCTCGCAAAAGCTTCAATCTTTGGCTGCCTTCATTTCTAAATTGAGCAGAACGCGTAATCACATTGAAATTTGCAAAGACGGTATAAGAGAGAATCACTTTCAGCCCGATTAGTGCATCGAACAACTCGACTTCAAGAGTTTCCGCTTCATGATCAGTTTCAACATACGTTGCAGGCAAACCTTCCAACTTCGGTTTTCCCTGGAACACGCGGTGGGTGACATACCTTAAATCCGTAATCGTCGTACCATTTTCGAGCTGTACTTGATACACGGGTGAACGTAGATCTGTATTTCCATATCCAGGGAATTCCTGAGGCAATGTATCCAGAGAGAACGTGCGATCGGCCGGCTCTGGATTTGGAGAAAAAGCTTTATCTTGAAAAAAGGACCAATTGTCAGGATTGGCATTTCTAATTTTCCTGCCCCAATAAAGATGCGCCAGGTAACCTGATCGTATGATTTGAAATACATAACTAGTATCTTTTGCCTGTAAATGAAAGGTCCGATCCACTGGATCAAAATGAATACTCATAAATTCCTCCGCTAAATTCGCGTTAAATCCAACACGGATTCCCGCTCCAATATTTGATAATCAATAGGGTGAATACGTTCAATAACTCTTGCGTGTATTAAGTCCACCAACTTGGAGATGGCCTGTTCACCTATTTCATAATGGGGCTGAGATATAGTGGTAAGAGGTGGCGTAAACATGGAAGACAGTCTCACGCCATCATACCCAATCACCGATAGTTCTTGTGGTATACGAATTCCCTTCTCAAAACAATAAGAATAAATTCCAAAAGCCATTTCATCACTTGTAGCGAAAACTGCTGTTAGGTCTGGCGTTTTCTCCAGTATAACTTCAATCCCGGTTTTTCCATTATCAATCAGATAATTTTCTCCACAATAAACATAGTCAGGATTATAAGCTAGACCAGAGATCTGAAGGGCCTTGCGATAGCCATTTAGTTTGGGTAAAGACGAAATCGTGTCGTTGATCGGTCCTGATAGTAAGCCAATTTTCCGATGACCCTTTTGTATCAAATATTGAACCGCATCACAGCTAGCTTGTTCCCGATCGACAAAAACTGTATACAATGGATATTCACTCCGCGTTGCTACTAAAACTACCGGAATAGATAACCGTGTCAGAATTTCATACTGTTCGTCATTAACTGGGATCTTGGTATAAGCGATTCCATCAACTCGCTTTTCTCCAAACATTTGCAGATAACTTGAAATTCTGTTGAGATCCCCATTCGAACTACAGATGATCAGGTTCCACCCAAGCATATGTGCCATTTCTTCCATTCCGTGAACGATCTCAGCGAACGTTAGACTGGATATGTCCGGGACAATTACACCAATCGTTTGGGTTCGTCCGTGAATAAGGCCCCTCGCCAATCCATTTGGTTGGAAGCCCAATTCCTCAATGGCTTGCAGCACCTGTTCTCTTTTTTCCGGAGTTACAATTTCCTGATGATTCAATACTCTAGAGACAGTCGATATGGAAACATTTGCTCTTTTAGCAACATCCCGTATATTAGTCAATCTTCACACCTTCCAATTAATCAGACCGGATTTTATACTGTCCTTACAAAGTTATCCTTTTAACCCAGTTGTGGCAATACCTTCCACTATGTTTCTCTGAAAAACTAGAAACACGATAAATTCGGGCAACAAAGACAAGATCGACATTGCAAACATATAACCCCAGTGTGAAAAAGAGTTAGGGTCAGAGAACATCCGCAGGCCTAATGAAACCGTAAACAGTTTTGGATTGTTTAGATAAATCAACGGTCCGAGGAAATCATCCCAAGTCCATAAGAAACAGAAGATGGCAACCGTGACTAGAGCAGGTTTGGCAAGCGGAAGAATCACTCGACCAAAAATACTGTATGCGTTACACCCATCAATGAATGCTGCTTCATCCAATTCTCGCGGGATCCCACGGAAAAATTGGATCAATAGGAAGATGAAAAATGGACTGCCTCCGATAAAATGGGGCACTGTCAAAGGTAAGAAGGTATTTACCCAGCCAAGGTTATGAAAAAGAATATACTGTGGAACTAAGGTCACCTGACTTGGCAGCATCATGGTGATCATCAAACAAGTAAATAAGAAGGACCTTGTCCAGAATTGTAATCGCGCGAAACCATAAGCAACTAAACTTGAGGATAGCAACGTTCCAATAACCACAATCACCGTGATAATCGCAGAGTTGCTGAAAAATACGCCAAAGTTTGTGCCTCCGAACCCTGCCCAACCCTGTACATAGTTTAGCCACTCAAATGTTGACGGCAGTAAAGAACCTGCATGCGTAAAAATCTCGTTTTCCGGCTTCAATGAACTCGAAATCGTCCATAAAATTGGATAAATCATTAACACACCAAACGCGATTACGAACGCGTGGTATGCGAAACGTCGAATTGATAAAGTCACCTTACCTCCCCCCCTCCGATTCATAGTAGACCCAAGAAGATGAAGATTTAAAGATGATCGCTGTAAACAGCGCAACAATCAGCAGCAGAATCCATGCCATCGCTGAAGCGTAGCCCATTTGAAAGTTTGTGAAAGCATTCTGATACAGGTAAAGCGCATAAAACAAGGTACGATCAAGCGGACCTCCACCTGTGATCAGAAAGCTTTGAGTAAAGCTCATAAATCCGCCGATCATCTGCATCACCAGATTGAAGAAAATAACAGGTGTCAGCATGGGAAGTGTAATTTTAAAAAATTTCGCGATCGGTCTTGCACCATCCACTGCTGCTGCTTCATAGAGTTCATTTGGTATTTGCTTTAGACCAGCCATAAAAATCAACATAGGGGAACCAAACTGCCAAATCACCAAAACAATTAACGTCCATAATGCTGAACTCGGATTCGTTACCCAATCCACTCCTGAAATGCCGAGCAGAGCTAACCCGCTGTTTACCGCTCCATGCAAGCCAAACAACTGCTTCCACATTACTGAAACGGCCACGCTGCCACCGATAATCGAAGGAATGTAGTAAATCGTGCGGTAAATCCCGACCCCGCGGCGATTGGCATTAAACAGCATTGCAATAAGAAGAGCAAAAATCAGCTTTAGTGGAACTGAGACAATAACGAATAAAAACGTAACTTCAAGGGAAGTAACAAAACGACTATCGCTTGTAAACATATGCACATAGTTTTTAAAGCCTACCCAGTTAGGACTTGACAGCATATCGTAGTTAGTAAATGAAAGATAGATTGAAGCAATCATAGGTCCAATCGTAAAGCAGAGGAATCCGAGCAACCACGGAGAGATAAACGAGATTCCGATCAATTCTCTAACAGCTTTTTTCTTAAGGTGGATCGAGCTCCTGCTGCGATTAATCGGGTTTGAAACTTTGGATAGAACTTTTTGGTTCATCAATGCCCCTCCCCCTGCGGTTCAAGTCAGCCAAACTTTAGATGGCTGACTTGTAAGCAAGTACTTGTTATTAATTGCTGCTCAAAATTTGATTTGCTTGCTCACGGAATTGTTTTGCGGCATCCGCAGGAGTCATTTGGCCATACAGAACAGCATCCTGAATTCTTGGGAATAGGTCGTTTGCCACTTTACTTGCATTTTTAGGAGAAGCAGGGTCAATCGCACGGGAGTGCTTCTGAACATATTCGATATAAGCAAATTGTTGCTTCGTAGCATCATCCAATTTCGGCAAAATATGATCTCGTACTGCGGAAGAGACAGGCACTCCCCGCTCACCGAGAAGAATATCGTTTGCGGCTAAATCGTTCGTAAAGAAATCAATGAATTTAACTGCTGCATCTTTGTTTTTCGAGCTGGTCGGCACAGAGAAAAATTGAGACGG
>JAQBPP010000232.1 GCA_028287455.1 Bacilli bacterium
AAGTACTCGAGAACTTCTCGAGCTTCCAGGCACTGGATGCTCCATCGTCGATTCACTTCATATCCGGTCCGAGCCGCTCCTCTGACATTGAGAATGACTTGAGCATCGGGGTTCATGGTCCTGTCGCCGTCCACGTCCTCATCCTTGCCTAGTCTGGAGGGGACGGGTGTCATGCAGCAAAGATACCGGGTGCCTGCCTTGGAGAAAGCGAGCCAAATCCTGTCCCTTCTCGCGGCAGAACCTGCCCGCATGCGGCTGATGGATTTGTCGACCAGCCTTGTTATCCACAAGAGTTCGATGTTTTCTCTTTTGCATACATTAGAGAATCTGGGCTGGGTTGTGAAAGAAAAAGACAGCACTTACTCACTCGGACCCTCGCTTGGTGTTTTGAGCGCCTCTTATTTCCGCCAGTTTAATTTGCTGCAGGCGTTTCATCAAGAAGCGAAAGACACAGTCCGCACGTTGAACGAGGCGGTGCAGCTTGCGATGCTGGACGGTCAAGACATTGTTTATTTGGCCAAAGAGGAGTATGTTTCACCGATTCGCCTGGTTTCCGACCCTGGCATGCGCTTTCCGGCTTATGCCACAGCGCTTGGCAAAAGCATTCTGGCACAATACGATTTGCCATTTTTAAAACAGTTGTATCCAGAAGAAATACTGGCGCCGATGACCGCAAGCACAGTAGCTGACGTAGATGAGCTTTGGCAGTATTTGCAAGAGGTGAGACAGCAGGGATACGCTTTTGAGCAGCAGGAAGCGGTGGCAGGATTTTGCTGTGTGGCCGCTCCCGTACTCGATTATGGCAATCGAACGCTGGCAGCTGTCAGCGTATCCATGATGGAAACCAGTTGGAATGTAAAATTTGAACAGGCACGTCAAGCAGTGATCGACTTAGCTCGTCGTCTGTCCAGACAAGCGGGTTATGTTGATCGATAAGCACCAGTTGTTTATTTCAATAACTTACAGAGGTGATTGTCATGAGATTACAGGACAAGGTGATTATCATTACCGGATCAGGCTCCGGCATCGGCAAAAGCACTGCAATTTTGTTTGCACAAGAAGGGGGCAAGGTCATCGTCAATGATCTCGCCGCAGAGAATGGTCAAGCCACGGTCGATGAAATCAAGCGCGCAGGCGGTGAGGCCACCTTTATCAAGGCGGACGTAACCAAAGCAGCCGAAGTCGAGCAAATGGTGGCGCAAACGCTGGGTACCTACGGGCAAATTGATGTGGTGTTCAATAACGCTGGCATTTCCGGTGTCGGCGCTGTGCATGACACGAGTGAAGAACTGTGGGACCGGGTCGTTAACGTGAATCTCAAGGGTGTATTTTTAACTAATAAATACGTGGTTCCTCACATGATGGAACGCAAGCAAGGCAGTATAATCAACATGTCGTCCTGTATTGCAGAGATTGGACTCCTTCGGCGTGCAGTCTACTCTGCGACCAAAGGGGCAGTGCTTTCGCTGACTAAATCCATGCAGGTCGATTACGCTCCTTATAATATTCGAGTCAACGCGCTGCTGCCGGGTACAGTATTAACCCCCTTTGTAGAAGATTATCTGCGCAAATCTTATGACGATCAGGAAGCTGCCATGAATTCACTTAAAACCAGACAGCTCAGCGGGGACCTCTTGCGGCCAGAAGATGTGGCTAAAGCGGCACTGTTTTTGGCGTCTGATGAGTCGCGGTTTATGATGGGATCGCCCCTGTACATAGATGGCGGGGTCGTTTTCGGTAAAAACGCATAAACAAACGAACGGAGGCAAGTGAAAATGAAGCTGTTAACGATTCGCAAGCCTGAAGGCTTAAAATTGGGCATCAAAACGGAACAAGGCGTGCTGGATATTTCAGCAGCGCTGGAGTCGGTGGGTGCAGGCGCCAATTTGCCAGAAACGATGGAAGAAGTATTGTCAGTCGGGGGGGAAGCGCTGGCCAAACTGGAAAAGTACGTCAACCAGGTAGCTGAGAGCGGCAGGTCTGATTTATTTGTCAAAGAAGACACAGTCGCAATCGGCCCCGCGGTGCCAAATCCCGGCAAGATCATTTGCGTGGGCACCAACTATCGCAGACATGCGGAAGAATCCAAAATGCCGATTCCCCAGGTTCCCATCATCTTCAATAAATTCAACAATACGATCGCGGCACACGGCGATGTGATTGACATCCCTTTCAATACTACGCAAGCGGATTATGAAGCTGAACTTACGATTGTTATCGGCAAGACGGCTAAACGCGTCTCCACAGAACAAGCGCTTGACTATGTGATCGGCTACTGCAACGTGAACGACCTGTCCGCGCGCGATTTGCAGTTCCGTACGCACCAGTGGCTGCTTGGCAAATCCTGTGATGGATTCAGCCCTGTGGGTCCTTACCTGGTTACTTCCGATGAAGTAGGCGACCCCAATTCGTTAAAAGTTCGCACATATGTGAATGGCGAAATCCGCCAAAACTCCAACACTTCAGATATGATTTTCAGCTGTGCTGAGATTGTCAGCTATATCTCGCAGCACATGACCCTGAATGCTGGGGATATTATCTTGACGGGGACTCCGGAAGGCGTAGTATTTAACGGATTTGACGGCAAAGTGACGCATCATAAACCGCACCTGCAGTGGCTCAAAGACGGCGATGAAATCACTATTGAAGTTGAAAAGCTGGGCCGACTGACCAATCGTATGCGACAAGAGGTATAATCGAATCCCAGTTACTGATTCAAATCAAATGAAGCCGGACACCTGCGCGAGTCGCGTGTGTCCGGCTTTTCACCAAAAGGGAGAGGTTATGTATGCGCTTTAGACAAGTTCACCTGGATTTTCATACATCAGAGGCGATTGCTAACATCGGGGCTGATTTTTCCAAGCAGCAGTTTCAAGACATGTTAAAACTGGGCCATGTCGATTCAATCACCATTTTTTCCAAATGTCATCACGGTTGGGCCTATCATCCTTCGAAGGCCAACGAAATGCACCCAGGCTTAAGCTTTGACTTGCTTGGAGCGATGATCGAGGCAGCCCATGAAATTAATGTGAAAACGCCGGTTTACATTTCCGCCGGACTCGATGAGAAACTGGCTAGACGTCACCCCGAATGGCTCATTCGGGACAAAGACGACCAAACGAACTGGGTAAAAGGGTTCATGCAGCCGGGGTATCATCAGTTTTGCATGAACTCGCCTTATTTGGATGTACTTATTGAGCAAATTAAAGAGGTCGTCACCTGTTACGATGCTGACGGCATTTTCCTGGACATTGTTGGCGTGAGAACCTGTTATTGTCATAACTGTGTAGCGTCACTGCGAGAGGCAGGACAGAATCCCCGTGACGACCAGGCAGTGCTGGAGCTTGGCGAGCGGGTTTACACCAATTATACAAAACGAGTGAAAGAAGCTGTTCATTCTATCAAACCGGGCATGAAGATCTTCCATAATGGCGGACATATTCGCCGCGGCAGACGTGATTTGGCGTTTATGAATTCACACCTTGAGCTGGAATCACTGCCGACTGGCGGCTGGGGATATGACCACTTCCCGTTGTCGGCACGATATGCGCAAACCCTGGGCCTTGAGTATTTGGGCATGACTGGGAAATTTCATACCTCTTGGGGAGAATTTGGCGGTTTCAAACATCCAAACGCGCTGCGCTATGAAGTTGCATTAAGTATTGCAAACGGTGCGCGCTGTTCGATTGGGGACCAGCTGCATCCGGAAGGCCTGATGGATCCGGCCACTTATGCGCTGATTGGTACTGCGTATCAGGAAGTAGAGGCCAAAGAAGCTTGGGTCGTGAACACGAAGAACATTGCCGATGTTGCGCTTCTGTCCCTGGAAGCAGCCAATCGCGGCAGAGCCGCTCAGGGTCAGGTTGGCAAAACAGGCAGTTCTGACGCTGGCGCTGTGCGAATACTCCTCGAAGGAAAGATTTTGTTTGATGTAATTGATTTGGAAGAGGACTTTACCAAGTACAAAGTCATCATTCTGCCCGACAATGTGACGCTGGATGATTCCTTGCAAAGGAAGCTCGAGCAGTTCATCAGCCGCGGCGGCAAGGTGCTCGCCACTGGACGATCGGGTCTAAATGAGGATGGAACGGCATTTGCACTGGATCTTGGTGTGAAGTGGATCAGTGAAAATCCGTATCAGCCTGATTATTTCCACCCGCAATTTGATCTCCCACAGTTAGGAAATACTGCCTTCGTGTTTTATGCGAAAGGGCAAAAGATCGAGCTCGCTGGCGGCAAAGAACTGGGTGATCGGGAAGATCCTTACTTCAACCGTGATGTGTTTGCGTTTTGCTCACATCGTCATACGCCAAGCAGCAAACAATACGGCGGTCCGGGCATGGTGCAAAGTGACAATGGCATTTACATTGCCTGGAATGTGTTTGAAGACTATTCGCAAATGGGCAGTTTAATCTTAAAAGAAACGGTGCTTCATGCGTTGAATTTGCTGTTTGCGGATGGAAAAACGATAGAAACAAATCTTCCCGCGCAAGGGGTTGTCACAGTAACAGAGCAGCCGGGCGAGAAGCGATTTGTGAATCATCTGCTGTACGCTTCCCCCGTCAAACGCGGTGAAAAAGTGGAAGTCATTGAAGACATTTTACCTATTTATGACGTAAACGTATCGCTGCGTCTGCCTATTGTAGCGAAGAAGGTTTATCTGGCTCCGCAAATGCAGGAAATCCCTTTCGAGCAACAAAAGGGGCAAATCCGGTATACGTTACCGAAGCTGAACTGTCATCAAATGGTAGTGATTGAGTAAAAGGAGTGTACCACTCTCAGTCAATCCAGACTGGACAGTGGACAGATTTTAAGCTTATAGTGGGTAAAACCAATTAATCGGAGGGATGAATAATGATAGCTGATCAGTTGAATCGGCAGCTGCGTGACTTGCGAATATCGGTCACCGACCGCTGTAATTTTCGCTGCCGCTACTGCATGCCCGCCGAAGTATTTGGCAATGATTACCCCTTTTTGCATAGCGATGAACTGCTCCAATTTGATGAAATCACTCGATTGGCCAGCTTGTTTGCCTCTTTGGGCGTGAAGAAGATTCGAATCACTGGCGGCGAACCGCTGCTGCGTCCGAACTTGCCAGCGCTTATTGCACAGCTTACAAAGGTACAAGGCATCGAAGATATAGCACTAACGACGAATGGAACGCTATTGGCCAGCCGTGCACAGGCACTCAAGGACGCCGGCCTTAAGCGCATCACCGTCAGCCTCGATTCTCTCGATGATGAACGGTTTGGTCAGATCAATGGCAGAGGTGCCCCGGTGCAGCCGATTCTGGCCGGAATTAAGGCTGCAAGCGATGCAGGTCTGAAAGTAAAACTTAATGCCGTGATCAAAAGGGGTACAAATGACCAAGACATTTTGCCGCTGGCACGTTTTTTTCGCGGGACTGGACATACTCTGCGTTTTATTGAGTACATGGATGTTGGCAACTCAAACGGTTGGCGAATGAACGACGTCGTTGCAGGGCAGGAGATCCTTGCCATCATTGACAAGGATATGCCGCTGGAGCCCCTGGCGGAAGGCTATCAAGGAGAAGTGGCCAGACGGTTCCGCTATCGAAACTCGACTGAAGAAATCGGCATCATTTCTTCGGTGTCCAATGCATTTTGCTCTACCTGCACGCGCGCCAGAATCTCTGCCAACGGCTTCTTATATACCTGTTTATTTGCCTCCAGCGGACATGACATTCGTGCAGCATTAAGATCCAATGCTTCCGACGAAGAAATCAAAAAGCTGATTTCAGACATTTGGACAGCCAGAGCAGACCGCTATTCTGAAGAGCGGATGCAAACTACTGCGCGGGGGAGCAAGATTGAGATGTCTTACATTGGTGGCTGAAATAATAAGTTCATTCTTTGCGACCGACTAATGGTAATAAAAACGTGCAAACTCACAGCAGTTTGCACGTCTTTTTCCTCACGGATATGTTGTGTGCGTTTTAAAACCCCTGTTTCTTCAACCACAGCGCGCACAAGTCTGTCCAAGGCTTCACATTCGGATTGTCCAGCGCAAGTCCCAGCCCATGTCGTCCGCTTTCGAATACATGCAGTTCAAATGGTACTTTGTGTGTGTTTAAAGCCCGCGCGAACAGGAAGCAGTTTTCGACAGGCACCGATGCATCATCTGCTGTATGCCAGAGGAAGGTGGGGGGCGTGTCATCCGTCACATGCCGCTCATTGGACAGCAGATGTAAAAGCTGATCCTCCGCTTCGTCACCAGTCAGGTTTTTTCTGGAGCCGGTATGCGGCGAATCAAGCAGTGAAATCACGGCGTAGCAAAGCACTAACAGATCGGGCCTGCAGCTGTGGCGTTCAATCGGGTCTGCTGCCTGCTCTCTGCCTGAGTCATAGTGAGTCCCCACTGTGGCAGCTAAATGTCCGCCTGCGGAGAAGCCAAGAATGCCGACACGGTGCAGATCGATGCGCCACTCGTCTGCATGAGCTCTGACAAAACGGATCGCTCGCTGTGCATCCAAAAGAGGGCTTGGGTGTTTGTAAGGAGCTACGCGATAATTCAGCACCACTGCCGACATGCCATTGCGATTTAGCCACCGGGCGATCGGCTCTCCTTCGTGAGCGGCCCGATGGGTGTAACCGCCGCCCGGGCAGACGATCACACAAGCGGTGGGCTCTGCAGTCTCCAGTATGTAGGGTGTAATCGACGGGCAATCTTCGGTGTCGTTGCCCAGCGCGTGGGGAGCGCCTTCAGGCCATAACAGCATAGACAAAATGAACATCCCCTTTCGTTCGAATTTTAGAAGCTATTCCGATTTTAACTCGACTTCCTCAATTCGAACAGTGCCCCTTTTTAAATTGAACGGCTTGATCTGCGAATGATCAGCTGCGGAGGCAGTACAATCTGTCTGTGGTCAGTGGCTGAACCACCGATGCGATCGATCAAGAGTTCCACCGCCTTCACGCCGAAATCGTACGACGGTTGAGCGGCTACAGTTAGAAAAGGGTTCAAATCGGACAGCAAGTCCAAATCATCAAAACACACCACAGACAAGTCATCAGGTACACGCAGTCCATGTTCGCGCAGTTCTTTAATCGCTCCGACCGCCAAAAAATTGTTGGCTGCAAAAATAGCTGTCGGCAAGTTTGTTAGCTGCAGCAGATGCTGCACCGCCTCCTGACCGCCAGACAGCTTGTAATTGGTTTCCACCACAAGACTTGGATCAACCTGCAAGCCGTGTTTCGCAAGGACTTCCGTATACCCCTGCAAGCGCAATCTGGAAGTTGAAATGTGCTTCGAGCCGGACAGATAGGCAATTCGGCGGTGCCCCTGTGCGATTAGATGCTCCATGATCTGATGCGTTCCGAGCAGACTGTCGCCGAGCACTTTGTCGCATGAGAGGCCTGGAATATCCCGGTCAATGATGACGAACGGCAGTTCTTTGTTTTGCAGCAGCTGCAGGTTTTCGAAGGAATCATCACCGGAGGGAGCAATCAGGACGCCATCTACGCGGGTAGACAGGAGCATTTCCAGGTATTCTTTTTCCTTGCCGATGTTCTCGTCGCTGTTGCCGAAAATCAAACGGTAACCTAAGCGCTTGGCTTCATCCTCAGCGCCTCTGGCAAGCGTTGTAAAAAATGGATTTGTGATGTCTGATATCAGAAGCGCGAGCAGTCTGGTCTCTTTTAACACCAGCCCGCGCGCATTGCTGTTGGGGTAGAATTGCAGTTGCTGCATGACTTCCTGAACGCGAAGTCTGGTTTGTTCGTTTACGCGTGCGGAACCGTTAATCACCCGCGAAACGGTCATGGCGGACACGTTTGCCAGCCGCGCTACATCCAGAATCGTTGACAATTTAGCATCCTCCTGTTCGACCGTTTTTTTAACTTTAAAGAAATCTTTAGCAGCGGAAAAAACACTCGTTCCTTTCGACGCGACTTTTGCCCGCAACCGGAGCTAGAAAGGAACGAGTGTTTTTTCCTAGAAAGGAACGAATATTTTTCCCTTGAAAGGAACAAATGTTTTTTCTGATTGACAGTCTTTCATGAAAGCGCTAGATTGGTGTTAACGTTAACATCTTTCCGCTGGAGGTGCAATATGGCACACCATGAAGTAACAAGCGACATAGATGCGATTGCCATTGATTCGAAGGATCAAGTGGCTACTGCGCTGCGTGATTTAAAAGCAGGCGATACGATCGCTTATCGTTTGGGCGAGGATATTTTTAAAGTGGCTGCCATCAAGGACATTCCTTTTGGCCACAAGATTGCAATTCGTTCTGTAAATGCTGGTCAGCCTGTGTATAAATACGGCGAAGTGATCGGGGCTGCGACCACCGACATCGCTATCGGCGATCATGTGCACGTGCATAACATTGAAGGCATTCGAGGCCGCGGCGACCACGCAAGCGGCAAGAAGGGAGAATAACTATGCAAACCATTATGGGATATCGCAGGCCAAACGGGGATGTAGGGATTCGCAACCACCTGCTCATTCTTCCTACTGTAATTTGCTCCAATCAAGTAGCTACACGTGTCAGCCAGTCTGTAGCTGAATCGGTGGCGATTCCGCACCAACATGGCTGCAGTCAAATCGGCGATGACAAAGAGCGCACGCTGCAAGTATTAGTCGGCATGGGAACGAATCCTAACGTCGGCGGCGTGCTCGTGATTGGCCTGGGCTGCGAAGTGATCGATCCGCAAGAAGTGGGCGATTTAATCCGCAAGACGGGCAAACCTGTGGAAGTCATGGACATCCAGAATTCGGGTGGTTCCATCCAGGCCATTAAAACAGGGACTGAACTGGCTCGGAAGCTGAAGGCGCAATTGGATCAGGTAGAAAAGGAACCGATCCCCGTCAGCGAGCTGCGTGTTGCCGTAAAATGCGGCGGCTCTGATGCAACATCTGGTCTGGCGTCCAATCCTGCCCTGGGTGTAGCTGCAGATCAGTTGGTGTCAGAAGGCGGCACGGTTGTCATCAGCGAGACCACCGAAATTATCGGCGCTGAGCATATTTTGGCGGAACGGTGCAATACCCCGGCGAATGCGGAGCGTCTGAACTTCATTGTAGAGCGTTTTGAAAAAGAAGTCGAGAAAATGGGTGTGGACATGCGCGGCGGCAATCCAAGCCCTGGCAATATAGCGGGCGGTCTGAGCACAATTGAAGAGAAGTCGCTCGGATGCATCAGCAAGGCGGGCACCAGTCCGATTGTCGGTGTCACTGAATATGCAGAACCGATTACTGGCAAAGGCCTATATTTCATGGATTCACCTGGGAATGACGTTGAGTGTGTGTCCGGATTGGCAGCTGCTGGTGTGCATATCGTCTGTTTCACAACTGGCCGGGGCACCCCAACCGGCTCACCCGTAGTTCCCGTCATCAAAATTACTGGCAATCAAACTGCTGCTACTCGTATGGCGGATAACATCGATGTGGATGTAAGCGGTTTGTTAAACGGCAAATTAAGCTTGAATGAAGCTGGACAATTGATTTGGGATGAAATTGTGGAAGTAGCGGACGGCAAACAGGTCAAAGCGGAAATACTGGGCCACCAGGAATTCAGCATCAATCGAATCGGACCTAGCCTATAAACTGACTGGCTTATGAATTGATTTGGAGGAGTCATGGTGGGACAAAGAGTAAAAGATCGGATTGCCCTGGTTACAGGAGGCAGCCGCGGGATTGGGGAGGCCATCGTCATTCGTTTGGCGGAAGAAGGAGCAGACGTGGCGATTAACTATATGTCTGAACGTTTCAAAGAGCTGGCCGAAAATGTGAAAAAACAAGTGGAGAGCTTGGGCAGAAGGGCGATTATTGTACAAGCAGATGTCGGCAGCAGGCCGCAAGTCAATGCCATGTTCGAAAAGGTGGAGCGTGAACTCGGTCCTGTCGAGATTTTGGTCAACAATGCAGGGATCGCCCCGTTTGAACCGTTCATGCAATTGACAGATGAAACCTGGGATCGCACCTACAACACCAATGTCAAATCGATCTACATGTGTTCGCAGCTTGCTGCCCGCACGATGATAGAGCACAAATACGGCAAAATCATCAATATTTTATCCACTGCAAGCTTGATGGTGACCAGTCCTGTTATTCCTCATTACCAATCGTCCAAAGCGGCTGGGCATATGCTGACCAAGGCGATGGGCCTGGAACTCGGCCGCTATAACATTAATGTCAACGCAGTCGGACCCAGCACAGTAGATACCGATATGTGCACCGAGTATTTGGCAGATCCTGTGATTCGAGCTCGTGAAGTCGAGGCAAACCCGATGAAACGGCTTGGCACCTCACGGCAAATCGCTGATGCTGTGGTATTCCTTGCCTCTGAAGAAGCTATGCAAATCAATGGGCATCTGCTGATGGTAGATGGGGGATTAACGGTCAAAGCTGCACAGCCAGACGATCACATGGAACACTAAGAAACGCCACGTGGAGGGAGTAGAGTATGCTGCGTTTCGAGTATAAGCGATGCCAAAACTGGGAAGACGTTGTAACGCTCGGTGCCGACGGCTGGGAGTTGGTCGGTGTCACACCGGATGAGCAGGGGGGCAGCTGGTTTTATCTGAAACGGACTTATCCCTCCATACGGGAGCAAATCACGCAGGAGCAGCGAACGCGTGCGCTGCAGGAGGCTGGCGACTAAATGATACGAGGCGGCATTCTCCATCCGACGTTAAACCGGATCTTATCCGAAACTGGCCATACCGATCTCTTGACGATTTGTGACCGGGGATTTCCTGTCCCCAAGGGGCCTGAACGTCTGGATCTGGCGCTGTTCGATAACCTGCCCACCGTTCTTGATGTGCTGGCGGCGATCGACCAGCAATTCGTCATTGACCGCATCATCATCACGGAGGAAATGCAGGAAGCAAGCCCCGAGCGGGTGAATCAACTGAGGCAGAGATTTCCGCATCTGCGGATTGATCTAGTGAGCCATAGGCGGTTCAAAGATATTTGCCCGGAATCACGAGCGGTGATTCGCACAGGGGATACAACGCCTTATGCAAATCTGATGATTGTTTCCGGCTGATGCAGCCAGTCAGTTGAACTCTTATTAAAACAAACACAGCCCACGAGTAATTCGTGAGCTGTGTTTGTATTTTCTTATCGATTATTGCTGCAGCGTGATATCGACGATTTGTCCAACTGGGAACCATTGTACATTGGCTCCAAACGCTTGACTGAGAAAACGAACAGGTACAAATGTATGATCGTCTTTGAGTTCGGCAGGCGTATCCAACGGCACCGTCTGCCCATCAACGATAGCGTGTGAATCGCCAATCGTAAGCTGAATAGTGTGGCCATTTCTACTAAACGTAGCGGTTTGCGTAGTATCGTTCCAATCCACCTGAGCGCCCAGCGCTTCACTGATCGAGCGAATCGGGACTAACGTGCTGTCATTTTGGATAAACGGTTGGACATCAAACACCGGTTGTTTCCCATTGACATACGTATTGATCGTGGTCGAACCAGTTTGATTCAGCACTTGACCCAACTTTTGATAAGAAGTGTTATTGGTTGGATCGGCGCTGACCGAATCCTCCAGAGCTTGTCTGCTTGTGGTCAAATCCCCTTGCTGCATTAGCCGGTCGGCCACTTTTGAAAATGCATTGCTCAAATCAGTTTTATTGTCTTCGGTATCCTGCTCGATGATTGTTAACGCTGCTCGATCGTCACCGACGCTGTCCCCACCAGTTCCACCAGAATAAACCTGGCCTGACACAGAGTGAGAATCATCGTGTTCGTAAACGGTTTGTGAGACCGTTTGATAGACACTTTTGGCAACGGTAGAAGGGTTTAAACCATTAAGTATCGCTTGCAGTACAGCAATTGCATGCGGATTCTTAACGTGGCTGAGCGCGTTGATTAATCCATGGTGGTCGCCATAGACATCATTGTAAACATTACCGCTTACAGAGTGCGCATTTTGTTGAGCACCGTCTGCAGCATGCTGGTCATTCTGGTGATCGTCTCCATGGTTTGAATGATTGTCATTGGAAAACTGCGAATTCTTCTGATCATTACCCGCTGGCGTACTACCCGATGGGCTCGATTGATCCGAACCAAATGATCCCTGCAGCCGAAGCAAACCAGTCAATCCGCCTGGCTGTGAAGATCCGCTTGGCTGTGAAGATCCATCTGACTGATGGTGATTTGAGCCTTGGTCATCCCCACCAGAGTGATCAGCTGTGATTAACTGATTCCAGTTAGACGATTCAAATCCATTTGCAAAAGCGGTCGTTGACAGGACTAGCCAACTTGCTGCTAGTAAACTTACGTACTTGCGCGACAAAAGAAATCCTCCTTCAATTCATAATCAGTTTGAATTGGCAACCCGGCTGCCATAGTGCGAGTAGAAGTCGCGACTGTCAGGCCCGTGGTTTTGCGTCTCTACCTTTCGATAGATTTGCCTTTCAAAGGTTCTCTATTAGTATAATAAAATTGGAAAAAATTTCAAGGTGTGATTTAAAGAGAGGGAATGATGAGGGACTTCAAGGAAGTTTTAAAATCTGATTGTCGTCTTCGTCTAGCATCTACCGCACGGGCATCTGCAATTAGACTTTCTATTACACAACCTAAATATGCCCAGGTTTGACCATGGCATTAGTAGGCACTTTAATCGCGTCATGACCTAGATTTAACGATTGCTAGAAACTGGATGGAAGGATAGCTGGATTGATGGTCGGCTACTGAGGACGGCAGCGTCGCCCTGCGGGGGGAGGCGTCAAATCACCTCAAGCGGCATTAGCTGAAGACTGTTGTCGTGAGCGTTGAGGAAAAGGCGCACGTGATGCGTCAGATGGGGATCAGAAAGGCGAGCGTGAGCGAACCGCTGATGAAGTGTCGAGAGGACATAAACGACATCGAAACCGGGGTTTTGAGACTATCCCGGGATGAGCTTGGCGGGTGCCCGTCTATTGGCCAAGCGGTGTCCGGCATTTAGGCGGCGCGAGTCTGGTCTGCGGCTTCTGCATGGAACG
>JAQBPP010000248.1 GCA_028287455.1 Bacilli bacterium
CTCGACTGGTCCAAATAAACAGCCCCGGACAACCTCATCAACGCCCGCGATCAAGCGGATCCCCTGCAACCAGAGCGATTGTTCATGCACCAAGCGATCCAGTTCAGAAGTAGCTTGTGCCTCCAAAAGAAACTTCGCCATTAAAAATCACTCCACCCTATCAATTCGTGGAGTGAAGTTCCATTCCTGCTGTCGGCTGGAAAAAGTCCATGCCGAAGATTAAGATTGCACGTCAGCCGCTTCCTGCTCTTGCAGCGATTCCTTTGCAGAAGATAGTGGATCAGCGGTTTCCAGTGAGATCCTGCCAATTTGGCCTGCTCGAAATTCCCGCAAAATGAGCTCGCAAACCGCGCGTTCATTAATTTCCCCGCCGGTGCGCAGCAAGCCGCGGTGTTTGCCGACCCCCATGATCACTGCCCAATCGCTCTCTGGCAGCTCTTGAAGATTGTATCTGGCCTCCAAAGCGCCTGGATAACGCGTGCGAATGAGCCGGATCAACGCCGTGGTGATATCCTCACGACTGGCATCCAGCAGTTCATCTTTGATCGCACCAGACGCAGCTAATTTCCAAGCAGCCTCCGGATCCTCAAATTTGGGCCATAAGATCCCCGGGGTATCCAGCAGTTCAAATTCCTTCGCCACTTTGATCCACTGCTGTGCCTGCGTTACGCCGGGACGATCCCCTGTTTTAGCTATGTGTCGTTTGGCCATGCGGTTAATCAGCGAAGATTTGCCCACGTTGGGGATGCCCAGAATGATCGCTCGTACAGGTCTTGGACGAATTCCTTTTTTAACCAATGCATCCATTTTGGGTTTAGCCAGGCGTTTTGCTTCAACCTCCATTTTGCGCAGCCCTTCACCTGCTGTTGCAACAATTGGAATGGCGCTTGCTGACTCCTGCCGAAAAAAAGTGACCCATCCGGCAGTTGCCGCTGGATCAGCCAAGTCGGCTTTATTCAATAACACGACGCGCGGTTTGCCTTCCGTAATTTCAAACATCATGGGATTGCGGCTTGCAAACGGAAGTCGAGCGTCCACCAGTTCGAACACCACATCGACCAGCTTTAACTTCTCAACCACTTCCCGGCGCGCCTTGGCCATATGACCTGGAAACCACTGAATTGTCATGGCTGTCTACCTGCCTTTATCCGAGACCTGTTGGGGGCTGATTATGTGTAAACGGCAAAAATTCAAATCTGTCAAACGGCCAAACAATCACATCTGCACGTCCAACGACATTCTTAAGCGGAACAGGACCGAATGTACGGCTGTCATCTGAGTAGTTGCGATTGTCTCCCATGCAGAAAATCGTTCCTGCCGGCACTTGTGTAGGCGGGTATTGACCAGCTACTGGAGCGTTAATATAAGGCTCATTCAAAGGTTGTCCATTCCGATAAACCACGTGATCCCGCACTTCGATTGTATCTCCTGGCAGACCAATCACTCGCTTGATAAAATCCTGCGTAGGATTGACCGGATATTTGAAAATAACGATTTCGCCATATCGAGGCGCTCTCATTTCATAGATTAACTTATCGACAATGGCTCGTTCACCATTTTGCAGTGTTGGATCCATAGAATGTCCGTCAACCATAAACAACTGGAACAGAAACTGTTGAATCAACCAAGCCAAAATAAGCGCTCCGCCAATTGCTCGTACCCATTCCCACGTCTCTTTCGATTTCGTGGGAGTCGAGCGCAAATCATGATCCATCGATTAGAATACCCCCTGGCTAGCAGAAAATTCCTTGGCAGAGTTATACGTTCTTATAGTTAGAGGGACTTGCGGCAACAAGTCCCTCTCTCTTTATTAACGAATTTCCTTAATTCGAGCTGCCTTACCGGTAAGATTGCGTAAATAATACAGTTTAGCACGTCTAACCCGACCTCTACGCATAACCTCAATTTTATCGATCTTCGGCGTGTTCAGCGGGAAAGTACGTTCTACTCCAACACCGTAAGAGATTTTACGAACTGTAAAAGTTTCAGAAATCCCTCCGCCGCGACGTTTGATTACGACGCCTTCGAAAACCTGAATCCGTTCACGGTTTCCCTCGCGAACCTTCACGTGTACACGCAGCGTGTCACCAGGCCGAAAAGCCGGAACATCCTGGCGAATTTGCTCATCGTTAATTTGACGCAGCAATTCTTGATTCATGTGTGTGCTCCTCCTTCCCTACAGGCGTTCTTATCCTTCTTATTCAAGCGGAGGACAGCGGACTGCCTTGATGAACACGTGAAATTATACCACATGAACTAAGAGATAAACAACCAATGGATTCAAAATTTCATAACACCTTTAAATTCATATCTTTCTGAAGTTCGGGCAGTCTACCTGATATCAACCAGTAAAGGAGACGATCAGCGATGCCAAATGTGCTCTGCAGTGTTAGCAATTGCACCTACTGGGAGTCAGGCAGCTTATGCAATGCGGACGCCATTCACGTCGATGTGGACATGGATACCAAAAACCGCATGACAGAAGAATTCGGCGACGAATTGGGCCAAATGAATTTGGAACCTGATAAAGCCCGCGACAAAGCAGAAACCTGCTGCCATACGTTCGTTGAAAGGGGAAGATAATCCCCTTTCCTCTCTACTGTACACTCGGACGTTTGACAAAGCGGATCGGAACATCTTTCTCTCCGATTTTGGGATGAAACATGACGTGCAGCACGGTGTCAGCACCTGATCCGCTAATCTCAACAATAACCCCTTGTCCCCATGTTCGATGGACTAACAGATCACCCGCCTGCCAGTTCTCATCCACTTCATAAGTAAATTCACCTCGAACGATGAACTGCTCCGGAATTTCAGCCAAAAACCGTGAGGGTTCGTTTAATTCTGCTTGTCCCTGCGTCGAACGTTCTGTACAGTAGCTTACGTACAACTGCTGCATCGCCCGCGTCATGCCTACATACATCAGATTCCGCTCTTCTTCAACGCCCTGTTCATCCTGCACAGAACGTTCGTGAGGCAAGATCCCTTCCTCTACGCCAAGCAGAAACACAACTGGAAATTCCAGACCCTTTGAGGCGTGCAGCGTCATTAAGGTGACTGCATTTTCCTCTTTGTCCTGCTCCCGATCCAGGCTGCTTAAGATCGACACTTCAGCTAAAAAGTCAGCCACTGAACCATGCTTTCTCCGATCAAAGGAGCGGGTGACACGCAGCAATTCATCGAGATTTTGCAGCCTTGATTCATGATCCTCGCTCTTTGATATCGCGTATTGTTCCCGATAGCCAGTCCTGTGCAGCACTTCGCTGACATACTCTGTCACCGTATAGCCTTCGTACTGAGCTAAATGAAGTTTCATCATCAGTGAATAGAAGTCCTGAACGGCGCGGGCCGCTGCACCAGTTAGACCCGCGTCTTCCGGATGCTCCATCATTTGAATTAACGTAAATTCATTGTTGTGAGCCGCATTCAATAGTTTGGTCAGCGTGCTGCTGCCAATCGAACGTTTCGGATTATTAATAATACGCAGGAGTGAGATTTCATCCTTAGGATTGATAAGAGCACGCAAATAAGCAAACGTGTCTTTGATTTCCCTGCGGTCATAAAACGTCAGACCGCCTACCATCCGATAGGGAATGGCCGATGCGATCAATGTTTCCTCGACGATGCGGGATTGTGCGTTGGCACGATACAAAACTGCACAATCCTGATAAGCCCCGCCATTTTGAATATGCTCTTGAATCTGCCGCACTACATAACCCGCTTCGTCCTCAGGATCCAGTCCTTGATAGACGGAAATCGGTTCTCCGTCCCCTTTGGCTGACCAGAGGTTTTTTTCCTTGCGATTCACGTTATGACGCACCACTGCATTGGCCGCTTTTAAA
>JAQBPP010000391.1 GCA_028287455.1 Bacilli bacterium
ATTAACTGCAGCAAAATACGAACGATGTATTCCCCTTCACGCCCTGCGTCGCTGGCGATGATAATCTCCCGTAGATCTGACCTGGTGATCAGTGATTTAATCAACGTAAACTGTTTGGATTTGGAACGAATCACCTGATGTTTAAATTTATCAGGAATAATCGGCAGGGATCCCAATGACCACTTTTTGTAAACCGAGTCGTATTTTTCCGGTTCAGCCAGCTCGCAGAGGTGTCCGACTGCCCACGTCACGATCGCTCCCTGTGGAAATAAATCAGCAGGTGCTACTTCGATAAAGCCTTGCTTTTTCTTATGCGGAAAAGGCGCCGCGATTTTTGCTCCTTGATCTGGTTTTTCTGCAATGATGATGATCATGTTGTTGGGATTCTCCTGGTGGGTGTCCTGGTGAGCAGCACATTACAGCATTTGATGAAGTCCAACTAGAATAAGCAAAACTCCTGCGATGATTGTTGCACGATCCCCTAATTTTTCTGCAACAAAGTTCTTCCCAATATACGCAGATGCTCCAAGCAATAAGTAACTTAAAATGCCAACCATCAACGACGTAATCCAGATATCCATTCCGGTCACTCCAGCGTCAAATCCGCCAGCGAGTGCGTTCATAGCCAAGGCCACGCCCAGGATGATGGCTTCAAAAACAGAAATAGTTTTGGATCGATCAAAGTCAGCGGTTTCTGGATCGCGCAGAATTGAAACCAATCGATACTCAGCCCGCGTTTGCTGCTCTCCGGTTCGCACCTGTCTGCTGCTGAAAAACGGCTGCAGCAGCACCCATACGCCAACTGCGATTAAGACAGCTGTTCCTAACAGGCTGGCCCAATGGGGATTGATCAGGCGAGAGATTGCTTGGCCAAAGTAGCCCGATAACACGGTGGCGATAAAAGAAATTACTGCAATAATGAAATTCGAGTAGGCGGATATTGTGATCTTGCGCACGCCATAAGCGATTCCCACACCCGCATTATCCAAGTTGGAAGCCACCCCAATCAGAAACATGGCCAACCAATCATGTAGATTCATCGCAACGTCATCTCCTTCAGGAATCTTACACCCCAGAA
Source organism: Bacilli bacterium (assembly GCA_028287455.1). GTDB lineage: Bacteria > Bacillota > Bacilli > Tumebacillales > JAQBPP01 > JAQBPP01. The sequence goes on from JAQBPP010000391.1 coordinate 1,079, forward strand.
TATGCGCCTAGATGAACGAGTGTGCGAAGACCGCCCAGGAAAAGCAAGGGAACCGAAAAAGCCGGTTCCCCTTCAATCGCCTATTTTTGTTGCCTGACTTCGCCCATCTTTAATCGATTTTGAGTATTGCACCTGTGTTAGCCGATGAAACCATTTTGGCGTAACGAGCGAGCCAGCCCGTTTTCACTTTAAGCTCAGGTTCGCGCCAGCTTTTTTTACGTTCTGCCAATTCTTCGTCAGACAGCTCCACCCGAATCAATCGCTCTTCACAATCGATCGTCACAATATCGCCATCACGTAAGAGCGCAATGTTGCCGCCTGAAGCAGCTTCCGGTGAAACGTGTCCTACAGAGATGCCGCGGGATGCGCCGGAGAAGCGTCCATCAGTCACGAGCGCTACGTCCGCGCCTAATCCCATACCAGAAATCGCGGAAGTTGGAGCGAGCATTTCAGGCATGCCAGGACCACCCTTAGGTCCTTCATAACGAATCACTACTACATGCCCTTTTTGCACGCGGCCAGTCATAATCGCTTCCAGTGCTTCCTCCTGCGACTCAAAACAGATGCAGGATCCTGTGAATTGTTGAACTGCAGTTGCACCACTTTTGATAATCGCGCCGTCCTGTGCGATGTTTCCATGCAGGACACGGAGTCCGCCTTGTTCGGAATGTGGATTGTCAATCGAATGCACCACTTCGTAATCCATAATGTCAGCATCCTGAATATTTTCACCCAGTGTTTTACCTGTTACCGTAATGCAGTCGAGATTGAGCGTACCAGGTTTCTTGCTCAATTCTTTCAGAATCGCACTGATGCCTCCCGCGCGATGAATATCTTCCATATGCCAGGACGAGGCAGGAGCCACTTTGGCCAAATGAGGAGTGCGACGGGAGATTTCATCAATGCGGGACAATGGATATTCGATGCCTGCTTCTCTGGCAATGGCCAAGGTGTGCAGAACTGTATTGGTAGATCCACCCATCGCCATATCCAGCGCAAACGCATTATCCAGCGCTTCAAGCGTCACAATATCACGTGGTTTGATGTCGTTGTCGAGCAAGTATTTCAATTTTTCTGCCACTTGGTCAATCAGTTTAAGCCGCTCCTTGCTTGTAGCGAGGATCGAACCGTTTCCAGGCAAGGCAATGCCGAGCGCCTCACATAAACAGTTCATCGAATTCGCAGTGAACATACCGGAACAGGATCCGCAGGAAGGACAACCGTGGTCCTCAATGTCCTTCAAATCATCTGCAGTAATCTTGCCAGCTTGGTAGGCTCCGACGCCTTCAAACACGGAAGTTAAATCCACGACTTCACCTTTGCTGGTTTTGCCTGCAGCCATTGGACCACCTGAAATAAAGACGGTCGGTATATTGACCCGCATCGCGGCCATCATCATGCCCGGGGTGATTTTGTCGCAGTTCGGAATGCAAATCATTCCGTCGAACCAGTGCGCCTGTACAACTGTCTCCACGGAATCAGCAATGATTTCGCGGCTCGGCAAGGAATACCTCATCCCGATATGACCCATGGCGATCCCATCATCTACGCCGATCGTATTAAACTCAAAAGGAATCATGCCTGCTGCACGAACCGCTTCTTTGACCAAACGGCCAAATTCGTTCAAGTGCATATGTCCAGGAATAATCTCGACGAATGAATTACAAATAGCGATAAACGGTTTATCAAAGTCCTCGTCCTTTAGCCCTGTAGCTTTTAACAAACTGCGGTGAGGGGCTTTATCAAAACCCTTTTTGATCATGTCACTTCTCATACGTGGTGCCATACTGCGTCTCCTCTCAGCTGTCTCTATATTTCTATCCTACCATCATTGATACATGCACTCAATTATTATCTTTCAAGTCACACTCTCCAAAGTAATTTTCGAATGATATTCGATCGCTTCAGATGCGATGCAGTGTGCCGCATTTGCTTTGCGCAGCCCGAACGCCGCTTGCCGCATAGCCACCAATTTCGCGTTGTCTGTTGCCAATTGTCTAAGAATGCTAACCACTTCGTCAGACATACCTGCGATAACAGCCGCTCCAGACATTTCCAGGAATTTGGCATTTTCCAGTTCCTGTCCCGGCAGTGAACGATATAAGATCATTGGTAAATACAGCGCTATTGCCTCTGACACGGTTAATCCGCCCGCTTTCGTAATTAGCAAAGAGGCGGATCTCATTAGAACATCCATACGTTCCACATAGCCATATACATTTAAATTCGGATACTCCTGCTTTAACTGCTGAGCCCGCTGCAGCATTCGCTCATTGCGGCCGCAGACGAGGTCAACTGTAATCTCATTTTCCTTGGTGCCCACCCTGCAAAGATCCTCCACCAAAGAGGAGGATCCTGATAAAACACCAAGTGCGCCTGCAGTAACCAATACCCGAAAACTGCCGTCTCTGTCTGGCGTATTCGGGGCTTGGGCTTCTTCAAACATGCGCCTGATCGGGATGCCAGAAATCACAATTTGATTCGGCAGGCAACCGCTTTGAATCAAATCCTGTTTCACAGAGTCACACGCGACAAAATAGCGGTCACAAGCTGGGTGATACCAATTGCCGTGAAAGTCAAAGTCAGTAATGATTGTCCATACAGGCGCCGCACATTTTTGTTTGGCTCTTAAAATAGAAGCCATTCTGGACAATGTCGGGAACGTGCTGATGATCAGATCCGGCTGCACTTTGTGAATCAATTTTTGCAGACTGGATAAGCCCGGCAAGGAAATCATTTCCAGGTAGGGTATAAAAGATTTGGCCTCTTTAGTCTTGTAATACCAGTAAGAGTACCAGTTCCTGCCAATGGTAAACATGGATTCATAGATATACTTGGTTAAACCGTTCCACAGCGGAAGCGACTCGCTAAGCAAATCGCACAAAATCACCTCGGCACCTGAATCGATCAGCGAAAATGCCTCATCAATCGCCTTTGCTGCCTGTCTGTGTCCTTCTCCATAAGTGGTGTATAAGATTAACACTCGCACAGGCCTCACATCACCTCTCCCTTCTTGATCTCAACTGGACGTCGATTCAATAAGGATTCACGGGTCATGACCAGCATCATCGGCACCAGTTTCTGTCTGGAATGAGAGACCCGTTTTTTACCATGCGGGTGAAATACACGCAGTAAAAAACGCAAGTAGAGCATAGAGAAATTGCGAAACCAGTTGGATTTCAGCTGATGCAGTTCAAAACCCAACCCACGAATCCCGCGGTGAAGCAAAGTAATTCCTGTAAACGCTTTGACCTTCGCAAGTTCCGGCGTAGTGTCAATGGCCTTGCTCATTTCGATCAGTGCATCTCGAACCATGCGCGAAAGGGTCAATGCGACGCGATCTGAGCCCTCTTGCCGCAGCAATTGCAAAATAATTTGGTTGTCCAGGTGCAATTCCCCTACCCAATCCCCTGACTGAATCGATGTTCCGTCGTTGCACGCTATGCTTCGCCCGTGATGCTTCGTAATAAAAACCTTGAAGATACCCCATCTGAAGGAAGAAACCGAACGTATTCTCGTAAACCACTCGAAAATGTGTTCCCATCCCATCCATATGGACTGAATCATGATTTTAAACGGTGAAAGATGGGGTTTCATGACCGGGACCTCGCTGACTGTCCGAAATTCAAATCCTTGCTGCTGAAGCGAACTAATGATTTGAGGAAGCGCGGCGATCGAGGCAAGCGGTGCACCCGGCGCTGCTCCTAATGATTCATCACTGTCATGCAAGACAATAATGCTGCCGCCTTTTACTTTCCGGATGGCAAAATTTGCAATCGATTCAGCATCGTTTTGTTTTCGCCAATCGGAAGGCATCACTGACCAAAGAACTACATCGCGTCCGCGTAATACCGGAGAGGTCAATGCGGCCCAGTTAAGCAATCCCCACGGGGGTCGGTACCAAAAACGTTCTGCACCTGTCAGATCTCTTAGGATTTGATATGAAGTGCTCAGTTCAGTTTGGGTGTGCCGCCAGCCCTTAAACCAGAGCGCATGATGCCGCTCGCCGTGGCTCCCAATCTCATGACCGTCTTCCACAATTCGTTTCACCAGTTCCGGATGCCGAAGCGCCCTGCCTGCTACCAGGAAGAAAGTGGCTTTGACACCATATTCACGCAGCACCTTCAGGATTTGCGGTGTATAATCAGGGTTTGGCCCATCGTCAAACGTCAGGAAAATGTCCCTGGAATGATTCACTGCGCGAATGGCGTGCCATTGGAAGAGCCTTGCAAGAAGTGTGGGGAGCGGACCGTAAATCAAAAACAGAATAAAGATGATAACTACTAAAAGTGTCACAACATCACCCCGCAACCAAGCAGTCCTTTTCTCTATGATTCATTCATTCGTTCAATTCGTATGCCTGTTAATTCACTCGGCTGCGTTTGTGTGCGGAAGGATGAATCAAAAAACGCGTTCCTATGTCCTCGCCTGTAAGCGATTTGACTGCAACACCTCGTTCAAGCGCCGGGAGTATTCTGACCTCCACTCCATGCGCCGTTGCAAATTTGGCCGCTTCCAGCTTGGAACGCATGCCGCCAGTGCCAACGAGTGAACCGGAATTCCCCGCAGTTTTCATAATCTCATCCGTGATCGTTTCCACAACAGGAATTCGTACCGCTGCAGGATTGTCAGCAGGGTTATCGCTGTACAAACCGTCAATGTCTGTTAACAGCAGCAAGCAATCAGCATGAACCAATACGGCAATCATTGCCGCCAGTTGATCATTTTCGCCAAATCGAATTTCTTCTACAGCAACAGAATCATTCTCATTAAAAATAGGGATAACGCCGCCAGTTAGAAGCACCTCAATTGTATTGCCCAGATGAAATTTTCTGCCTGCATCATCCATATCTTCTCGTGTTAGCAAGATTTGTGCGCCTAAATACCCAAATTCCTCCAGCAGCTTGGTATAGTTTTCGATAACTTTTGCCTGTCCCACTGCTGCAGCTGCCTGTTTTTCGGGAACACTTAAATTGGAACGGTTCCACCCTAACCGTTCCGTACCGGCTGCAATCGCTCCAGAGCTCACCAGCAAAACTTCTTTTCCCTGCAGACGGAGTTCAATAATCTGTTCAACAACCTGCAATATTTTCGAAAATTCCAACCGGCCAACCTGATTGGTTAAGCTGGAAGAACCGACTTTTAGGATAATTCTTTGCATAAGAACCCCTGCCTTTACATTTCATTTCTACTCTTCCCTGGAAAGGTTGTCAATACTTATTACACGGGGGCAGCGACAAGCATGATCCTCAGACAAACTGGTAAAAGTATCATTAAATGCCTGAAAGGAGATATGCAGCCTGAAATCGATCCGCCAAAGGAATGTAGCGATCTGGACGTTACTTGCCGGCGTGTTGTTAACCCACTTTGCTTCCTACTTATTCCAGCCCTTTTTATCCATTTACCTCACGACGCGCGTGGGTGTTTCTTTGCAGCAGGCAGGAACGATGTTAGCGGTATCGTCCACTTTCTACATTATAAGCAGCTTCGCCGGAGGTTGGTTAAGTGATCATGCAGGCCAAAGGTGGGTTACACTCACAGGGCTGATCCTGCGCGGCATTGGTATTCTGATCTACCCCTACGGAGTCTTAAATGCCGGGTGGATACTGCCGGCTGCCATTCTAACCGGACTTGGCAATGGTATTTATATCCCGGCAGCGAAAGCCGGGATCGCCACTCTTGCGGAGCTGAAAGAGCGCAGAACAGTTTTTTCATTAAGAGGTATCGCAGCAAATATCGGTACTACCCTGGGTCCGCTGCTTGGCGGGTATTTATTTGCGCGCTCCATCTTTTGGCTGTTTACAGTTTCTACAGTACTTTATGTGGGATTAGGAATCGTACATGCCCTGCTGTTGCCTGCGAAAATAAAAACAGACACGAGCGCAACAGAAATCATGCGTAAAGCAGCCGCCCCCCGCATGTATGTGGTTTTCAAAGACAGCAGATATCTGATGTATACCGTAATTAGCATTCTGATTTGGCTGCTGTATGCCCAATTAACGTTTTCCGTACCCCTAAGAATCACTTATCTGCACATGGGTAGTGCAGCAATAGGATGGATTTGGGCGCTTAGCAGTATCTTAATCATTGCGTTTCAGGCTGGCCTCACCAAACGTGCAGCTGGTCATTCGCCGCTGCGTTTATTAGCTTGGGGCACGTTATTATTTGCAGTCGGTTTTGGTACCATCAGTCTTTCTCGAGGATTTTGGTCTCTTCTGGCCAGTGTGTTACTGATTACCGTTGGGGAAATGCTGGTTATGCCAACCATTGATTCCACTGTTGCGTTATTTGCAACAGAGCACACGGCAGGTCTCTATTATGGAGTAGCTTCTGTTGCTTTTGGCATCGGTGACGCACTGGGCAATTATTTGGGCGGCTGGGTGATGAATACGGTGAACCAAGGCATGCCCGCTGGCTTTCCCTGGCTGCTTTATAGCGGATTAGGAATCCTAATTACTCTGTGTATTTTAGCATTCGATAAATCCAGATTGTTTCATGACATGAATGAACTAACTCCTGCCTGAGAGCAGCAACTTCTGCTTGACACTCAGCCAAACAAATTATACAGTATAATAATTAATCCACTTAAACATTAGACAGATTAAATTTTTATCGAAGATTCGTCTAAGAGAGGATGCAACTATGTTAAGCGATGACGATTCGTGGACCAAACGATTTCATCTTGCGATGAGAACTACGATGGAAAATTTGGGTCATCGCATGTTTGTCGAGGGTCAATTCGAGCTGACTCCGCCGCAGTATTTTATGCTGTATTGCATTCAGAATGAACGTCAATGCACCGTATCGCAATTGGCTGACAAAATGCACGTGAAGCCCAGTGCCATCACGGTAATGTTGGATCGTCTGGAGCAGCATGGCTGCATCGTTCGCATCCGTGATCAAGCGGATCGCAGGGTAGTGTATGTTCAGCTGACTGAAACAGGCAGCGAGTATTTGGAGCAAGTGATGCAAATTCGCAAACAGATGATTCAACAATGTTTGAAACAGCTTCCGCAGCAAGAATTCGATGCTTTTTTAAACACGTTGGAAAAAATTGCAGCGTTTTCCGACAAACTGGACATGAAAACGATCATTGATTCCGTCTTAAGCAGTAAACACAGAGAAAAAGATTGAAGTGCAATTAGGAGGAGTTAGAGATGGAACTAACGCAAACTCAAGGTCAAGCGCTGGCCGAGACCGATTCAACAGAACATCGCCGTGGGCTTTTAATCGTGGGATTAATCATCGCCATGCTGTTTGGTGCACTTGATCAGACAATTGTCGGCACGGCCATGCCCCGAATTGTGGGCGATTTAGGCGGTCTGTCTTTAATGACCTGGTTAACCACAGCCTATATGCTCACTTCCA
>JAQBPP010000046.1 GCA_028287455.1 Bacilli bacterium
AAGCGCACGACTTGCATGTATTAGGCACGCCGCCAGCGTTCGTCCTGAGCCAGGATCAAACTCTCAAATCAAGTTCACCTGACTCTTCTTACACGATTCAGTTTTCAAAGAGCGACCTAACTAGAATATCATAATTTCAATTGATCTTGCAACCACTAAAGATTGGAAAACCATTTTGCATGAACCTGATTCGTCTGTCTGTCAAAGTCAGCTTTCAGATCCTTTTAACCAGCACACCGCAGGCTATTCAGCCAAATCAATCTTGCTGTCGTTGCGGCGACAGGTACTAATATAGCACGATCGATAATGGTAGAACAACTAAATCATTAAAACAAAATCAAGAAAGAATACGTGTGATGCCTCAAAGGATCACTTTATCACTTAATTTCTCACAAATACGCGATATTACTGAGAAAACAAAAACGACGCAGAGAACAACCTCTCTGCATCGCTGTGACAAAAGTAAACTTTATTGATGACGCATATGTGGAAATAACAGCACGTCGCGAATCGACGGCTGATCAGTGAGCAGCATGATTAATCGATCCATTCCGATCCCTAAACCGCCAGTAGGAGGCATGCCGTACATCAGCGCATTAATGAAGTCCTCGTCCATTTCCTGAGCCTCGTCATTGCCCGCCTCTTTTTCGGCAAGCTGTTTTTCAAAGCGTTCCCGCTGATCGATCGGATCGTTAAGCTCTGAGAAGGCGTTCGCATGTTCACGCCCCACAATAAACAGCTCAAAGCGATCAGTAAACCGCGGATCATCCGGGTTCTTTTTCGCAAGAGGGGAGATTTCAATTGGATGGCCAAAGATAAACGTCGGCTGCACCAGTGTGCCCTCTACAAACGTTTCAAAAAATTCGTTCACAATATGCCCGAATGTATAGTGGTTCTCCAATTTCACTTTATGCTGGCGTGCGAGTTCCCGCGCCTCTTCGTCTGACATTTGCGCCGAAAAATCGATCCTGACAACTTCCCGGATGGCTTCTACCATCGATACACGCCGCCACGAAGGAGTCAAATCAATGGCTGTGCCCTGGTACTGGATTTTCGTACTGCCGTTTACCTCTTGGCAAACACTAGCGATCAGACCCTCGGTTAAGTCCATGATGTCGCGCAGATCTGTGTAGGCCCAATACAATTCCAATAAACTGAATTCCGGGTTATGACGGGTGGACACTCCCTCATTACGGTAAACTCGGCCGACTTCATACACCTTTTCCAAGCCGCCGACAATTAAGCGCTTCAGATGAAGCTCGATGGCAATCCTCATGTAAAGCTGCATATCCAGCGCGTTATGATGGGTCGAAAACGGCCTGGCCGCCGCGCCGCCAGGGATGACATGCATCGTTGGCGTTTCCACTTCCAGAAAGCCTCTTTCATCTAACCACCGACGAACACCCTGTACAATTTTTGAACGTTTGATAAAAGTATCCCGCACTTCAGGATTGACAATTAAGTCGACGTATCTCTGCCTGTAACGCACCTCAACGTCGGTTAGTCCATGATACTTCTCTGGCAGTGGTTTGAGCGCTTTAGTCAACAGGGTTAGGCCAACCACCTTAAGCGTAGTTTCCCCTGTTTTGGTTTTAAATATGGTTCCAGTTGCGCCGACAATATCTCCCATTTCAAGCAGTTTCCACACCTTGTAGGCGTCTTCGCCGATTATATCCTGCCGAATATAGATTTGAATGCGTCCAGTCATATCCTGCAAATGGGCAAAAGCGGCCTTGCCCTGGTCACGCAAAAGCATAATTCGTCCAGCAATAGTGGCGTGAATCGCCAGCTCGTCTAACTCCTCTTTGGAGCGATTTTCACCTAATTCGAGTATGTCTTTCGCAGTGTGGCTGCGCTCAAACTTCGCACCCCAGGGGCTAACCCCCAAAGCAGCGATCTGTTCCATTTTTGCTCGGCGCACACGTTCCACTTCATTTTCGTCATGTTGATCCGCGGTTGTTTGATTGTCGTTTAACATTCTATGTATCCCCCACTTTTACCACCAGCGTGTATATGTCCTTCTATTCTATCATTCTACGGACAAAATTTTGAACCTTAAATTTCCAGCGGGCGTTTGCACACTGATCCTGGCATCAACTGATTTGCCCGCAAGCTGTTTCCCCATCGGAGAATCGATCCCAATTTCACCAGCAAAGTGGTTGGCGGCAGGCGTTGCCACCAGTTGATAATGAACCTGTTGTTTGCGATCCAATTCCATCAGTGTAACAGTGCTGCCGAGTGTCACAATGGCGGTGTCCGTGTCGGCAGGAAGCTCGTATTGCAATCGTAAAATCGCTTCCAACCGTTCAATCTGTTCCTCTAACCGCTGCTGCTCTGTTTTGGCGATATCGTACGCGGAGCCTTGCGATAAATCTCCAGCGCGAATTGCGGCATACACAGAGTTTGCGATTTCTTTTCTTTTCACAGTTTTCAAATAGTTCACGGCTTGTCCAAGCTGCTGAAAATCAGATATTTTTGTCATTTGCGGTTCATCAAACATTTATACGTCTCTCCTTGTTCAACGTAAAAAGGCACTCCTTCGCCGCATGCAAGCGACAAAGCAGTGCCCCTAAGATGACACTACCTGATTAGTTTGAACTTCTTGCACTCGATTCAAACCCCATGTTGCATTAAACTACTTGTTCAACTGCCTCATGCAGCAATTGATCCAAGTAATTCAGCAGCACTACTCGCATATCAGCTTCTGTAGTTTGCTCATTTAACAGATCGCGAAACTGTGCAGCGCCCCACAGTCCTTTTACATACCATGCAGCATGTTTGCGCATTTCCTTAATGCCAATGTCTTCCCCTTTATGCACACAAAGCAGCTCCATATGACGCAAACAAACCTGAATCCGCTCTTCCACAGTTGGCTTTGACAGGTGTTTACCCGTGTTCATAAAATGTACAACTTCACGAAAAATCCATGGGTTCCCCAGCGCACCCCGGCCAATCATGACGCCGTCACAACCAGTTTTTTGCAGCAGTTCGATCGCGTCTTCCGGGCACAGCACATCGCCATTTCCAACTACCGGAATGGCTACAGCCGCTTTGACTTGCTCAATGATGCTCCAATCTGCCTTGCCGGTGTACAACTGCTTGGCGGTTCGACCGTGTACGGCAACCGCTTGTGCACCCGCAGCTTCCACAGCTTTAGCCACTTCTACTGCGTTGATCGTATCCTCATCCCAACCTTTGCGAAATTTGACTGTAACGGGTTTGTCCACCATGCTCGCGATAGCTGCCACGATTTTCGCGGCCAGCTTCGGATCGCGTGCAAGCGCCGCACCAGCACCATGTTTATGAATCTTGCTGACAGGGCATCCCATATTGATATCAATGATGTCTGGATTTTCCCCTCTTTGCATGACATACTCAGCAGCTCGCTGCATAGATTCAACGTCACTGCCCACCAGTTGCAAAGAGACCGGATGTTCATCCGGTAAAATATCCAACATCTTCTCGGTCTTTTGATTGCCATACAAGATCGCTTTGTCGGACACCATTTCTGCACAGACCATCCCGGCACCCAGCTCTTTGGCCAGTTTACGAAAAGGCGGATTGCAAACTCCGGCCATCGGTGCCAGAATTACGTTATTGTCAAGCAGTACATTGCCAATCTTCATTGTCCAGCACCTCCGTTCTTTCCAATCTGATCAATCAATTCGCAGGCCTATCACTTCATATATTCTTTGTGCTAATTCGGCAGTCGGTGTTCGATTTCCGCGTTCTATGCCGCCGATAATGGAAACCGATATCGACAAACGATCAGCCAACTCTTTTTGCGTTAAATGCTTCAACTTGCGATACGCTCTCATTTTTCGACCAAAGTCCTCTTGCATTGCTGAATTCCCTCCCGGTCGGATAACTGTTCCCACATTTCCTTCACGGTCAACCCCAAAACTGGATGATGCCATTCAGGAGCCACTTCTTGCAAGGGAGCTAAAACAAAGGCTCTTTCATGCAGTCTTGGATGAGGCAGTGTCAGCCATTCTTCACAAATTACTGCATTGTCCATATATAACAAGTCCAAATCCAAAGTGCGCGGACCTTCTTTGATCGTCCGGACACGAAAATAATTCGACTCAATCTTTAAAAGAAGCTCCAGTAATTCAGCGGGACGCAGCGTCGTAGTTACTAGAATTACAGCATTTAAAAACTTCGGCTGGTTTAAATACCCGACTGGTTCGGTTTCCCATACGGACGAGTGCTTTTGCAGCAACATCCCCGTTAATGCTGTTAGATCCTTAACGGCGCTCTGAA
>JAQBPP010000315.1 GCA_028287455.1 Bacilli bacterium
AAGATTTTACGCAAAAAAGGACAACCAAAGCTAAGGAGGAGTCCCTTGAATCAAGTAAACGAACGAATCCAACTGTTTATTGCCGGTGATTCCACCGCTGCGAATTATCCAGCACATCAAGCGCCAATGGCGGGCTGGGGACAGTTGTTGAACCGTTTTTTTAGTGAAAATGTTGAAATCCGCAATGAGGCCAGGTGCGGCAGAAGCTCCAAAAGTTTTATTCTGGAAGGCCATGTCAGCCGGATTTGGGAAAACATCAGGCCAAACGATTATCTGTTAATTCAATTTGGTCATAATGACGAAAAACCACAGGGTACAGACCCGTTCTCTACTTATCAGGAGTATTTAACCCGCTATATAGAAGAAGCAAGAAACAAATATGCCTTTCCTGTTCAACTAACGCCTGTCCAACGAAGGTTCTTTGAGCAGAATGGACAACTGAAACAAACTCACGGGGAATACTCGGCAGCGATGAAACAACTTGCCCAGCGCATGGAAGTCCTACTGCTTGATTTGTGCCGCAGGACAGAAGCACTTTTTGAGTCTTATGGTCCCGAACGCCAGAAATTATTGCTGCCGATCTTCCATTAGCTCGCTATGTGAATAGGGGGATTTCCTTATGAAAGTGCGCATCCGTTTTGATCGGTATCCAGACGGTAAAAACAAAGCCCTCACCATGAGTTACGATGACGGACAAATTCATGACCGGAAACTGGTAGAAATCTTTAACCGCTTTGGCATTCGAGGTACGTTTAATTTAAATTCCGGACTGTTTGGGAAGGCGAATCGTATCAACGCAGACGAAGTGGCGGAACTTTATGCAGGCCATGAAGTGGCTGTACACACTGTAACGCATCCCTCCTTGTCCTATGTGCCTAACGAGGTCATAGCGGCGGAAATACTAGCTGACCGGCAGAATTTGGAGGATCTGGTCGGCTATCCTGTCAGAGGCATGGCTTATCCAAATGGAGTTTATGATGAGAATGTGTTATCTCTATTGCCAGCCTATGGAATTGAATATGCACGTACGGTTCGTTCTCACAGGAATTTTATGCTGCCAATGCATTTTTTGGAATGGCATCCGACCTGCCATCATCGCCATGATGTACTCCAGCTTGGCAAGCAATTTTTGGAGTTGAATAAAAAAGGGACGCCTTTTCTAATGTACGTCTGGGGACATAGCTATGAATTTCCGAATGACCAGAATTGGCCTCTAATCGAAGAGTTTTGCGAGATGGTTTCTAACCAGCAGTCTATTTGGTATGCAACGAATCAGGAGATTGTCACCTATTGGAAGGCGGTAAAAAGTCTGGTATTTTCGGCAGACGCTTCCATGATTTACAATCCGAGTGCGATTTCCGTTTGGCTCAGTGTTGATGACCAGATCGTCGAGATCCATCCGGGAGAAACCAAGCGGTTTAACGAATTAACGATGGATCAACCAAATCTTTGATGGAGGCCACTATATGTTAAATCGGCAATTGTTTCTTGATCCCCCCGCGGAATACCGGATTCATCCATTTTGGTTCTGGAATGGAGAAATGAAGGATGACGAAATTGTTGTGCAAATCGCGGAAATGTCTGATAAAGGAGTAGGCGGTTTTTTTCTGTGCGCCAGACAAGGCTTGCAAATCCCGTACTTGTCAGAAGCCTGGTTTGAGAAAGTCCGATTTGCGATTGAAACAGCGAAACAATATGGAATGCATGTCTGGCTTTATGATGAATATCCCTATCCGAGCGGTATCGCAGGCGGAGAAGTGATTCTGGAACATCCGGACGCAAAGCACTGTACGTTAGAGCATCGGATGCAAAATGCAAAAGACGGCGAACGGGTTGTATTGGAACTGCCGTGGGGCAGGACCATTTCTGCAAAAGCGGTTCCTGTCGATGCAGCAACTGGCAGGCGAAGATGGGGTGAGTCTGTCGATGTTACCCAATACATCGGCAATCATCAAGCCGAACCCATTTTTCAAAAGGCCGGTTTAACCGCTTATAATCAGAAGCGCTTCTTCACTTATCGACCGGTGAAACAACTGAATTGGACTGCACCTGAAGGACAATGGGAGGTGCATGTTTTTCTGGAAGTGGAAATCGGCGAGTTTAAATATTATGGTACCTATATCGACCCTGGACATCGGGAGGCCATGCAGACGTTTATCCGCTTGACGCATGAACGTTTTGCTCAGGCGGTCGGTGAACATTTTGGCAATACTGTCAAAGGAATGTTTACCGATGAAATCGGATTTTTAGGCAGATTTCCATGGTCGCCCAAACTATTAGCGTACTTCGAGCAGAAGTATGGATATGATCTGCGGGAACGGTTAAGCGCCCTAAACCAGTCAGACGTGGAAGGCGCTGCAAAAATAAGATATGAGTATTTTCAGGCTGCACACCTGCTGATCAGAGAAGCCTATCACCTGCAAGTCTTTGACTGGTGCGAAGAGCATCGCTTGCAGTATGTGGCAGAAGTACCTTCACTTCGGATGACCACTCAGTTGTATGGTCATGTGACGGGAGGAGACAGTGCGCATGAAAAACTGGGCAGGTCGCTTGATTGGATTTTGAACGAGTATATTCCCAACTTTCGTGCCAACCCAAGAATGGTCAGTTCTCTGTCGCGTCAGCTTGGCAGAGAGCGGGCGTTGATAGAATGTTTCCATAGTGTCGGTTGGTCGATGACCCTGCAGGATGCAAAATGGATGATTGACCGAATGGCGGCGCAGGGCATCAATTTCTTCAATTTCCATGCCTTTTTCTACACGCTGGATGGCATCACCAAACACGATGCGCCGCCTTCGCAGTTTTTACAAAATCCGTACTGGCAGTATTTTCGCAGCCTAGGCGATTACGTTGGCAGGATTAGTGCGGTCATGAGCCAGGGTACCGCTATACGTAAAATTGCGCTGCTTGATCCAACCACCAGTTTTTGGACACTGATGAGCAATTCCATGCATCGTTTTGGATACACAGGAAATGACCCCGCTGAAAAAGAACGAGTGGCGCAATTAAAATTGCATTGGGTGGAGATCGCAAAAGCGCTGGAGATCCATCATCTCGATTATGATCACCTGGATCCGGAACTGTTCGAGCTTGCAGAGATTGCAAATGGTTGTATGACCATTGGTACTGCCAGTTATTCTGTTTTAGTGCTGCCGCCGATCAGCAACTTGGAATCGCTTGCTTGGCGGAAAATCAAACAGTTTTTGGAGCAGGGGGGGAAGGTAATTGGGACAGGCATGTTGCCTTATGAACAAATAGAAGATGATAGCCCACAGGAAGCTGAACTGTTGGAAGTTTTCGGATTAACCTCCTCTCCTAAATCTTTTTACTGGAAAAGCGGCGAACAGGCAGCAGCGGATTCCACTTTAACTGAGCCCTGGAGCAAAGGAACCAATTCGGCCTATTTTTTGCCGCTGCAACATGACCGGTCAATAGCTGGCACCTGCGATAGGCTGGTAGAATTGCTGTCTGAGTTAGAGCCCCCCTTGGTCCGATTAGCGGTTCGCAATCAACCGCGCAGTTTTCTGATGCAGCTAAGAGCCGTTAACGATACATATGTGCTGTTTATCAGCAATCAGGAAGGATCT
Organism: Bacilli bacterium; assembly: GCA_028287455.1. GTDB lineage: Bacteria > Bacillota > Bacilli > Tumebacillales > JAQBPP01 > JAQBPP01. The sequence continues at coordinate 3,588 of JAQBPP010000315.1, forward strand.
GAACTGGATGTATCGGTTATTTTGAATCCACGTATTGGGTCTGCTCATGGTCTGCAAAAGGCCGTCTTCGTCACTGAACTGAATCTTGAAACAGGCACAGCGGTGCGTTTAGAAACGGCTAGCAGCGAAGAGGGCACACGCATTCCATTGTATTTCGCTCCTTATCAATCCCATTTGCTCGAAATTGACTTTACTGAATCTTCTACAGTTGTTGGCACTCCAGAGTCAGCGGCACAAGTCTGTCAAATTCAACTAGCCACCGCTGGGGATTGGGCAATTGAACCCTTTGATGCGAATGTGGTGCGATTTGGTCAATTCGAGTTGACCGTGCAGACTCCTGATCGTTTTGATGATCACGCTGCACAGGCTCTAAACAGCAAAACGGGCACATGGGTGCAACCGAAAACGTTTATCGATCAGTGTGCCGATGTGGCAGTTGAACAAAAACTGCCTCTCGAATTCCAGCAATTGTTTGGAACTCCTATGCGGGTGCACGTTTCATATCCGGTTCATTGTACTTATAAAACGGAATTTGATGTTGAAGAATTTCCTTCTTCCTGTGACCTGTTCATGGACAGCGGCGCTATAGCAGGCGATTACACAATCTATCTTAATGAGCAACCGATAACTGCTGCTGATTTCCATCCCGAATTTATCTATGACCACTCCAATCAGGCCTGTAATGTTTTGACATATTTGAAAATGGGTAAAAATAAGCTGCGCATCGATGTTTTGATTCAACAGGATTGGCAGGGAGTAACCGATCCGCTTTATCTAAAAGGCGATTTTGGTGTACGATTCGATAACGATCAATCATCGATCTTGACTAGGCTTCCTGCGGCAGCTCCTTTAAGCGGCGGTCCCTGCACGGGTTATCCCTACTATGCTGGCACTCTTTCTTATAAAAGGAGGATTACTGTTGAGCATGTACCTAAATCACCTGCTTTTGAACTTGCCTTTGACGGGTGGGATCCCCATTTCCACGATTGTGCGGAAGTACTGATTAATGGTCAATCGCTAGGCGTACGTCCATGGACGCCTTATGTGTGGAGGGGGAACTCGGCTGTCTGGAAGGAAGGCGATAATACGGTTGAAGTTCGTGTGACGGGTACGCTGATTGGTCTCTTGGAAGGCAAGTACTTTGATTACGAAGCACACAAATTGGTGGATGTCAATCCGATCTACAGTAACAATTAGTATCACAACGAATCTTAATAAATAAAATTAAATGAGATAAATTCCAACAAAGAGACTTTTTGAGTTGAATGAGTACATACAATGGCAATAAGAGCACCCCCCCTCTTAATAGCCATATAAGTGCTTCTAAGCTCAGGTCTTTTTTTTTACCTTATTAATAAGTAATATTTTAGATATCAGATAGATATTAATCTACGAAGAGGCTCTGGTTTTATTCTGATAACGCTTTCAGGAGGGAGGAGTTTCAGCAAGATGAATCAAACTGCTGCAAACAAGATTCAAAAGTAAGGAGGGAATGTAATGAGAAAAAGAGCGCTTGCGATGACTGTAATTTCCACCTTGTTTATCGGTGTACTGGCA
>JAQBPP010000323.1 GCA_028287455.1 Bacilli bacterium
CAAATTGTTCGTGGAAACGCAGTACGTTTCCGATCCTGAATGCCTGCTCGCTAAGCGTCGGCCGCGCAGCCCGGATGAGAAACCAATCTGGGCTGTGCATTCACTGGTTGTTTGCTGTGAACCTCTCGGCCCTGTGGAATATGAGACCGATCGGGCCTGCTTTATCGGACGCGGTCACCCGATGTCTCTGCCCCAGGGAATCGATTCTAAGTTGTCCGGCAAGGTAGGCGCGGTGCTGGACCCTGCTTTTATCATGAGACGGCGGGTGATGATTCAGCCCGGTCAATGTCTGCAGTTTTTTGCGATCACTGGTGTGTCAGACACGCGCGACGAAGCGATCGGCATCGTGCGCAGGTTGTCTGGTGAGCAGCAGGTGGAACGCACGTTTCAGCTGGCATGGACGCGCAGCCAAATTGAACTGTCTCATTTGCATTTGACTGCAACGGAGGCAATGGACTTTCAAACACTGGCAAGCCGTGCACTGTATACTGCCCCTTTGAGCGAAGCAAGGGTAAAAAACATAGCAAGCAATGCCAAAGGGCAGTCCAGTTTATGGGCGCATGGCGTCTCAGGCGATTTGCCTATTGTGCTGGTGAGAATCGGCGACGCGGCCAATCTGCCTTTTGTTGTGAAACTGCTCCGCGGACACGAGTATTTGCGCCGACGAGGAGTGCTGATCGATCTGGTCATTTTGAATGAGTCGGTGACCGGTTATGATCAGCATTTGCAAGATGCGGTCAAGCGTGCAGTGGAGCAGGGCGTCCATCGCGAGTCGTTAGGACAACCGGGCGCCGTGTTTCCGCTTGCAGCAGATCAAGTGCCGCCGGAGGATCAGACGCTGCTGGCCGCGGTTGCTCGTGTGGAGCTGCGTGCGGACGGACCTAGTCTGAAGGCGCAGCTGAGAGTAGAGCAGACAGACCAATCATTGCCGCAAGCGCTCGAAGCTGTTGCGCAAAACCACAGTGCTGTGGCAGCTGCAGCCACCGCCGACGATCTGCACGATTTGTTGTTTTTCAATGGTTTTGGCGGGTTTTCGCAGGACGGGCGCGAGTACCGGATGATGCTGAAAAACGGCAGCAATTTGCCAGCACCCTGGGTGAACGTGATGGCGAATCCGCACTTCGGTTGTGTGATGTCGGAGCTTGGCACGGGGTATACCTGGTGGCGCAACAGCCGCGAGTGCAAGCTGACGCCCTGGCGAAACGATCCGGTGCTGGATCCGCCAGGTGAAGTTTGCTATCTGCGGGATGAAGACACTGGCGACTATTGGTCAGCCACGCCTGCGCCCGCACGAAGCGCTTCGCCTTACTCCGTGGTGCATGGCCAAGGGTATACCCGATTTTCCCAGCTTAGTCACGGACTCCAGCAGGAGTTGACCGTCTTTGTACCGCTGGAGGATCCGGTCAAAGTAATGGAATTGCGTGTGCAGAACCACACGTCCGAACCGCGGCACCTGTCGGTTACGTATTACAATGAATGGGTAATAGGCGTTCAGCGCGAAACGAATGCTTCCTTTGTGGCAGCTGACTGGGACGAGCGAACTTCTGCTTTGATTGCCCGCAATACCTATCAGGAAACATTTCGCGATGCGACATCGTTTTTATCGATTCGATCAAATCAAGACAGCGGCGCAGGAGAACTGTCGTGGACAGCAGATCGCGCGGAATTTCTCGGCCGAAACGGTTCGCTGCAGCAGCCTGCCGCTCTGCAGCGCGCGCGTCTGTCAGGCAAAACGGGGCCCCAATACGATACGTGCGGCGCTGTACAACTGAAGTTCACGATCGACCCAGGGAAAGAACAGAAAATCTATGTGCTGCTGGGGTGCGAACAATCACGTTCGGCCTGCGAGCAGCTTTTGCAAAAGTATGGCCAAAACGGCCGGTGCGAACAAGAATTCAATCGTATGCAAGAGTTTTGGGATCGCGTGGTGGGGCAAATTTCCGTGTCCACACCGATGAAAGAGATCGACCTGCTGCTGAATGGCTGGCTGCTTTATCAAACGCTGAGCTGCCGGATGTGGGCGCGGACCGCTTTTTACCAAGCGGGCGGCGCGTATGGCTTCCGTGATCAGCTGCAGGATTCACTGGCGCTTTTGCACAGCCGGCCGGAACTAAGCAGGGCACAGATTCTGCTTCATGCGGCGCATCAATATGAGGAGGGGGATGTGCAGCATTGGTGGCACGAAGAGACGTTGCGCGGCATCCGCACCCGGTACTCAGATGATTTGCTGTGGCTGCCCTATGCCGCAGCACGTTACATTGAACAAACCGGAGATATTGGTTTGCTGGATGAAACTGTTCCATTTCTGCACAGTGACCCGCTACGCGAAGAAGAGCGGGAGCGGTATGAGCCGACCGTACAGTCAACGCAGAGCGGCACTGTGTTTGAGCACTGTCAGCGCGCCATCGACCATGCGCTGCGCTTCGGCGCTCATGGTCTGCCGCTCATGGGCATTGGGGATTGGAATGACGGTATGAACCGGGTCGGTGATGAAGGCCGCGGCGAAAGCGTCTGGCTGGGCTGGTTTCTGTGCGATGTGTTGACGCGCTTTGCCGATCTGTGCGAGCGCCTTGAAGTCCGAGAGTTGGCCGCTCACTACCGAAGCACGCGGGAAAAATTAGCAGCATCACTGAACGAATCGGCATGGGATGAACAGTGGTATCGCCGTGCTGTCACCGATAGTGGCCATTGGCTGGGCTCGATCCATAATGAAGAATGCCGGATTGACGCGATTGCTCAGTCCTGGTCTGTCATCTCGGGCGCCGCGCCGAAAGACAAGGCGCTGCAGGCGATGAACTCATTTGATCGGGAACTGGTTGATCGGGATCTGTTCGTGGCGCGCCTGCTCACACCGCCGTTTGATCATACCGATCCAAGCCCAGGGTATATTGAAGGATATCCGCCCGGGGTGCGCGAGAATGGCGGACAATATACGCACGGCGTGATTTGGAGCATCATCGCCTGGAGCCAGCTCGGGGAAGGCGATAAAGCTGCCGATCTATTCAATCTGTTAAATCCGATCCGTCATGCGCAAACACCCGGAGAAGTCCGTGAGTACGCAGGAGAGCCTTATGTGATGACTGCAGACATCTATACAGCTGATCCGCACAAAGGCCGCGCAGGCTGGACCTGGTATACAGGTGCAGCTGGCTGGATGTACCAGGCAGGTATTGACTGGATACTTGGACTGCGGCGGCGCGAGGGACGATTGTATATTCAACCTTGTATTCCGCGCGAATGGCCAGCCTTTTCTGTCAGCTACCGATTTGGTGCAGCACATTATCAGATCAGCGTGCAGAATCCGTCGCACAAATCAACCGGGGCCACATCATTGACCGTTGATGGACAAGAAGCGGATTTAACGCAGATAACCGCGCAAAATGGCGGCCCTTATGTGGAATTGACCGACGATGGGCAGGTGCATCAAGTGGTGCTCACGTTGTAGAACAAAACGAATTAATAGGCAAACAACCTCTCTGTTAACGCAGCGAGGTTTTTTTGTGGTTTGTAGGGATGGTGATTTGGAGTTGACTGTTTTCAAAATTCGTAACAGAATCAGGTTAATCATTAGTTTTATTTCCTAGGGAGGATCAAGGCATGTTAGTAGTTACAACAGAAAATATACAGGGGTATCAGGTGGAGAAAGTGATTGGACAGGTATTCGGAGTTGTTTGCCGCAGTCGTGGACTGGGTGGCAATTTAATGGCGTCTTTTCGTAGTCTGGGCGGCGGCGAAATCAAAGAGTATACGGAAATGTTGGAGGACGCTCGCAAGGCTGCCATTGACCGACTGGTGAAAAATGCGCATGCCATGGGAGCCAATGCAGTGATCATGATGCGTTTTGATTCGAGTGAAATTGGTCAAACGATGTCTGAAGTAGTCGCATATGGAACAGCTGCTGTGGTTCGTGAAGCTGGCAAATGATGCATTTTTTTATCTCCTACGCGGCTTTTGAAGTGCTGATCGTGGCAGTGGCTGTACTGTGTACGTGTTGGTACTCTTACAAACGGCGCCATCCCACATCTTGGGCACCGCCAAAAGGATTCCAGTCAACCGACGAAATTTTCATCGACCCGACGACTGGAATTAAGCAACGGGTTTGGTACAATCCCGATACAGGCGAGCGGCAATACGAGACATTCAATACCTGAACAATTCAGATGGGCTAACAGTATAACCGAAATGTTTCTTTGGGGAGGTGACAGCCAGATGGAGCAGACGATTCAGGTGAAAAAGGGGATTGCCATTGAATGGATCTCTGTGGCGTGGATGGTAGTTGAAGCGGCTGTGGCTATCGAAGCTGGACTTGCCGCGCATTCCCTTGCATTGACGGCATTCGGAGCGGACAGTTTAATCGAGTTAGTCGCCGGAATGGTTTTATTGTGGCGTTTGTATACAGAGGCAAATGGCAAAAGCGCCATGCGGGTGGCACGAGCTGAAAAAGCTTCTTCCTGGATCGTAGGCATTTCGCTGCTGTTGATTGCACTCTACATTATCATCGCCTCATTCCATGCCTTGCAAACCCATTCCAAAGCCGAGTCCAGCATCACCGGGATCAGCCTGGCGATCGCGTCTGGAATTCTGATGCCGATTTTATCGAAGCTGAAAATCAACATTGGGAATCAAATCGGAAGCCAGGCATTAAAAGCGGATGGCGCCTGCAGCATCGTCTGCGCATACATGGCCTGGACCTTACTCGCTGGACTGGTTCTAACAACGTTGTTCGGTTGGTGGTGGGTAGATGCAATTACGTCCCTGTGGATTGCTTACTTCGCAGTACGTGAGGGAGTTGAAGCGATTCAAGAAGCAAAAGGGGCTCTGTGCCTGATGCTCTGCCGCGGGAAACCTGGCTCGATTTTCTCGAACGGTCGCTCAATATGCCCCCGCGCATTTATCAGGTGGATTGTTGGGCAG
>JAQBPP010000325.1 GCA_028287455.1 Bacilli bacterium
GCTCTTCCGATCTGCTCCTACTCTACCCGTGGAATCGTCCCGCCTACAGTCCTTCTTGCTTTAAAAGTTGCCGGTAGTTGTGATCGTTGGTTTGTGACAAAAGTTTCCGCCATGTGTTTAAGGCTTCTTGCTCTTTGCCAACATTCTTATACAGAAGCCCTAAATCATACAGAATTTTCCAATACATTTGTTGTGAAAAAATACCGGGGAGCCTTTCATAACGGGTCAGTAAATAATTGAAATCTTCTATAGCAATGGCGGATCGATGAAAAAATTCTTCCGGGATTCGCGAACAAACATACGCACGTAAAATGCGTATCTCGACGTTATCAGGTTCTTTGGCGATCGATTTATCCAGGATTTTCAGCCCATCTGCTGCTTTTTTCAGTTTTTCCATCGGATCAACCAAGTCTCTTGCCAGAAGAGTGGATGTGCTGCCGTAATAGGCTTCCACCAAATTATTGCCTGAGGCCAGCTTGCGAACATTCTCGATCAATTTATGGGCCTTGATTACGGCTTCTTTATCCCCGTCGACACCCTTCATGTGCAGTTCTACCGCCTCTAGGAACAGCCCTTTCCAGGTGTCATGCTTCTCTCTCATTCAATACCACCTCCACTCGCTCACTTGTTCCCGGGTTTTACACAGCATTTGATCAGGGTGTTACTCCGAACGCCATAGGATATGGCAACGGGCGCCACAACGTATCGGTATCTATCTCGGTTCTAAAACCCATTAACAAAAAAAAGATGGCATGCGTAGGCGGCTGTCATCCTTTTGCCAACCAACGGATACCCGCTTGCCCCGACATGCTTGCAGGGAAATTGCAGGACGAGACTGCATCAGCGCGAATACTTATAGAATGAAACGAACCAGTTTAGCCTTGCTAATTACGATCGCCTTTGCGATTCTGTTTATTATCCTGCTATTTAGTCAGCAAAAAGGGATCGGCATCTCATTTCCATCATTTTTGCTGAACCTCCCCATCCTAATGCTCTCTTATCTGTTTTGGTCCATCTTGGGCCTGGTTTGGTTTTGCCTGGATTGGGTTCTTGCACTGCTCAGAGCACCAGGCAAAATCAAGAGTAAAATTCGCTGGTCCATGCTGGCGACGCTTCTGATCTGTCTTGTGGTGTCTGTTTTTGCGGACCCAATTTTCGGCAGTACCGTCAAGAGGCAAGAAAACAATGAGATCTATTCTTATGCGTACACCACCTGGCAGGCACAATATATCCCTGTAAACAGCGTCATGGACGCACAGGATCGCGTCCAAATGGAGCAGCTGTTCTTATCTGGTTCTGTTGAATTTCGAGAATGGGACAAAATTTACAACTCTTTTGATAAACAAAAGCAGTTGAACCCCAAATTACATTTCGCAGATTGGTACTCCCACTACAAAAAGCAGTGGCTGAACTGGTAAAAGTCAGCCGCTGCTCCTGTCGATCCCCTCAAATAGATTGTTCACAACACATTTACACGATCTAAATGAAACCGTAACCAATGCCGTACAATGCTGTTAACAATAGGAGTGTATATTTATGTTGTGTTTTTATTCTATCTTTCGAGGTGATCCATTCGTGTTACATGTTCCTAAGTACTGGTCGATCGGGTCTACAGTGGTTCAACTGCCGTTTTCATTGAATGTTGCGGTGTATGTATTCATCTGGCTCGTCTGCCTGGCAGGCTTGTACTTCATCTGGAAGCGGCCAAAAGTTTTAGGGTTTAATGTGCGCTGGAGCACGCTGGACCTGCTCGTAGTGGCCATCATGGCTGTTCTGCTCGAAGTGTATGACAACATGATTGGAGATCAATTCATTACGCCGCTGATCAAGTTAATTCCATTCGGTCACGACTTTGCACTAAACGATTTACCCTATATGTTTTTATTGATGGTTGGTGTGGCGATCCTGCGCAAACCAGGGGCCGCAACTGCAATGGTTTTTCTCAACTACTTATTAATGCAATTGATGTATGGCGGGTCAGAATCGGTATTGTCCTGGCCTTACGGAATTCTGCAAGGATTGTTTTTGGACTTGTATATCCTCATGCGCAAAGGTCATGTGTTTTCAAACAAAAGCAAGTTTGTCTTCTGGGATGGACTCTTCATGGGAGCCCTGCGTGCTGTACCGGCAGTTACGATACAATCTGCAATTCTTGGCCCCTTGTTATCCGGTCAAACAAAACCTCTCGCCGCTATTTTCTTCTACTCTTTATTTAATATGATCGGAAATGGTTTGGAGGCTGGAATCACAGCATCTCTTGCGATACGTGTAGCCAATTCTGTTAATCTAAACTCGGGTCAAACTTACAACTTGGACGTAGAAAGTGAGGGCGAACCAGTATGAAACGATTAGCATGGATCAGCCTGATTTTATCCCTTTTGCTGGGGACTGATGGCATCTATATGATGGCAACGCATTACGGCGGCACAGACGTGAATCATTTCAACCTGTCTGATGGAGGATCCGTTGTCGCAGCTGCGGTTCTGCTGCTGATCATCTCGCTTGTATCTTTCACTCTGTCCAGACGGTCTTCAGAGTCAAAGAATCAACGTGCCTGACATGTCAGACCTGCATGTAGAGAAACTCACGTTTGCCTACCCAAATTCTGCACAGCCTGTTCTAAACTCGATTGATTTGAACATTCGACAAGGAGAATTCTTGTTGGTGGCCGGTCCCTCTGGCTGTGGGAAGTCCACGCTGGGGCTGGCGCTGGCAGGGCTTATTCCAGCTCGCGTACAGGGCCGATACAGAGGGAATGTGTTCTTTGGCGACAAAGCTATCAGCAAAATGGACATTCATGAAATTTCCCAACATATCGGAATGGTGTTTCAAAATCCTGAAAATCAGCTAATTCACCTGGACGTAGAATCAGAAGTGGCCTTCGGGCCTGAAAACCTTGGCATTCCCAGAAGCGAAATTCAGCATCGCGTTCATCAATCCTTGCACTATACGCGAATGGACGCGTTTTTGGGCAGCCAGATCTTCGCTTTGTCAGGCGGCCAAAAGCAGCGGATTGCAATTAGCGCGTCCCTGTCGATGCTGCCTGACGTGCTGGTGCTGGACGAACCCACATCCGATCTGGATCCGCTCGGAACACAGGAAGTTTTGCGTGTATTGCGTGAACTAAACCGGACGCGCGGCATGACAATCATACTGATCGAACACAAAATTGACGAAGTCATCCCCTGGGTGGATCGCGTCTTGTTAATGGATAAAGGGCAAGTGGTGATCGATTCCCCGCCGCGGCAGGCTTTTCAAAATCCCCAGCTATGGAACCAACTGGGGGTTTCTGTTCCGGAAATCGTTCAGTTGGCGGTGGCACTGCCCGATGTGTTTCCAGGCAATCTTCCCCTCTCGGTCGAGGAAGCTTACAATACCCTGCGTGGGACCGAGCACGCACAAGCCATCTTGACTGCAGCAGAATCTCACAAAGATGCTATTGGGGATTCCTTGATTCATCCAGGCGCAACTGTACTGGACTGGCAGAACGTGTCGCTGTCTTACGGTGATCATCAGGTGTTGAACCATATCAACCTCCAAATCAATGCCAATCAGTGGGTAGCTTTGGCTGGCCCAAATGGTTCAGGTAAAACATCGCTTGCCGCACTTGCGATGGGTTTTCAATCCCCAACAAACGGAGCGATTCGTTGTTTTGGGCAGGACGTCGATGTAGATGACATTCTGAAGCAGTCGGAGAAGATTTCCTATTTGTTTCAGGCAGCTGACAACATGCTGTTCACTTCAACGGTTGAAGAGGAGTTGCTGTTCGGACTAAAACACCGCGGCAAAAACCAGCAGATGGAGAAGAACACCCTGCAGCAATTGCTTGGTCTGCTCGATTTAGGGAATCACGTCCGGGATAACCCTTTCCAGCTCAGTCATGGACAAAGAAAGCGGCTTGCCATTGGGGCACTCTTGGCGTGCCATCCACAGGTGATGATCCTTGATGAGCCCACAACTGGCCAGGATGAAGGTCACGCCAGAGACTTTCTCCAATTTCTGAACACACTGCGAGAACAATTGAAAATGACGTATCTGATGATTACACACGACATGCGTGCGGTGGCGCAGTATGCCACCAGTCTGGTCGTTTTACAAGATGGTGAAGTACGTTTTTGCGACACACCTGACCGAGTTTTTGCAAATTATGAAGGTCTTGCCCGCTGTGAGATTGTTCCTCCGCCAATCGCACATCTGCACGGACGGCTCTCTGAAGGACACGCAAATCGCGTGTGTCTTACATTGCAACAGTTTTTATGTCTGTTTCCACAGAAGGAGGCCGCGAAGTAAATGCTGCATTTTCTTACACAAACTCTATTAGGCCAATCCCTGATTGGATATCTCCTTCTGTTTGTTGTCCCTTTGCTGCTGCCTGTTTTGTTTGTAAAATTGGTTGGTTTTAAAGGGCTGCGGAATCTTTTCTCCTATGAGCCGAAGCAAACGTTAATCCATCGATTGGATCCACGGTTGAAAGTCGCCTTCCCTGTCATCATGGGTGTGATGAGCGTTATGCTGAATTGGAATTATGTCTATCTGCTGTTCGCTTTTACGTTAATTCCGTGGATCATTTTGCGCCCTTCCAGCGGTCGAGTGCGTGTTCTGCTTACTATGGTTGGAGTACCGGCGGTCGGAGTGGTCTGGTCACAAGGGATGTTTCACACCATCAGTACACCTGGTACGATCACTCCTCACTTATTGTTCGCCTTTCCTTGGACGCTGAATTGGTTGGGAACACCGGGCCTCTCTTCTTCCGGCATGATTTATGGCGCAGAGCAAGCCGGCCGGACGCTGATCGCCACCTCGTCGTCTTTGCTGTTGATCCTGACCACCAAACCAAGTGATATCATCTGGGCTTGTACGAAATTCGGCTTGCCTGCACCTGCAGGATTCGCGTTATCTGTCGCATTGCGCTTTTTACCTCAACTGCTGGAGCGTCTGACAGTACTGATGAAAGCGATGGAAGTCCGTGGATATAACTTTCGGCGTCCATGCTGGTGGCAGGTGTATCTTTGGCCAGATTATCTTCGCCGGGTCTGTGTAAGCATACCGACCGTCACGGTGCCGCTCTTGATCGGTTCACTGCGGGGAACGGGTGTAATGGCGATGGTGGCCGATGCGCGCGCTTTTGGTTCCAGCCGAAAACGTACCATGCTGAGAGAACATCAAGCGACTTTGGCCGATCGCTTAGCTTTAGGAACGCTGATTGTGGTTGTGCTCAGCGGCATTGTGTTAATCGGTGCTCATGTCGGTAATCGACAGGTCTAAAAGGAGAGCTGGCACTGTATGACGTCCAACAATGGAAAGGTGGTTTTCCGATGAAATTAGGTTTTTCTCTAAATCCTCAGCTGATCGCGGGCAATCCCGAAAACGACAGCAGTGCAGCTTTTTATGCATCATTCGGCGATTCAAAAACCCTATTAAAAGAGCTCAAAGATGAGGGCATATCCTCGATTGAATTACGCAATCTCCCAAGAACCACGGACGTGGAGGTTTCAAAACGCGTCATCCACACAGTTTGGGACGCGGGGTTGGATGTAACTATACATGGGCATGTAGGCGGACAGTTTCAGGGACCCCTGTTTGCTGATTTGTATCCCTCCATCAAAGAACTGATCTTGCATTCCGGTATCTTTCAACAGGACATCATGATGCCTATTCACGCTTATGCAGCAAGTGAAGGTTCAAAACAGGAACTGAGCGACAAAACCGTAGAATTATTCCAGCACTGGGCTGCTATGGTTAAGAGAGAACAAATTCCGCTGCGCTTTGCAATCGAATTAAATCGGAAAAAACCTGCTGCTGTTGACCCGGGTGATACATGTGCAGGAGTCCTGCAAATGATAGATCAAATCAACAGCCCCTTTGTAGG
>JAQBPP010000331.1 GCA_028287455.1 Bacilli bacterium
AAACTACCCTTGCACGCGTCATTGCAGGCACTACTTCCGCCCGCTTTGTGACATTAAATGCTGTAACATCAGGTGTAGCGGATATTCGCAAGGAAGTAGACGCCGCGAGGGAAGCGAAACAATATTATAGCAAGAAAACGGTGTTGTTCATCGATGAAATTCATCGGTTCACCAAATCCCAGCAAGATGCTTTGCTTCCCTATGTGGAAGAAGGCCTGGTGATTTTAATCGGCGCAACCACTGAGAACCCCTATTTCGAAGTTAATCCTGCCCTGTTGTCGAGATCCCAAATTTTTCGGTTGTCCCTGCTGACCCAGGAAGAGCTGCAGCAGGTCATGCAGCGAGCGCTGTCCGATGCGGAGCACGGACTTGGGTCCTACCCTGTGGAGCTTGATGAAGACGCCCGAGAACACTTGATTCGATTTGCACAAGGGGATGCCCGCCGGCTGCTCGGCGCTTTGGAGCTCGCGGTTCTAACGACGCCTCCTGACGAAAGCAATCGAATCCGCATTACGCTTGCGGTAGCGGAAGAAAGCATTCAAGAACGCGCGGTCAATTATGACAAGACCGGCGATCAGCATTATGATACGATATCAGCTTTTATCAAAGCGATGCGCGGCTCCGACCCCGATGCCACTCTGTTTTGGCTGGCCAAAATGCTGCATGCGGGTGAAGATCCGAAATATATTTTACGCCGCATTCTGGTGCATGCCTCTGAGGATGTGGGCAATGCAGACCCTCGCGCGCTGCAAGTAGCGGTTTCCGCATTCCAGGCGTTTGAAGTGCTCGGCATGCCCGAGGGTAAACTGGCTATTGCACAGGCCGCCCTGTATGTGGCGACCGCTCCTAAAAGCAATGCAGTCGTAGTGGGAATCAACAATGCCTTATCGGACATCGCGCAAGGGGTCGATGTGACCGTTCCTGTGCATTTGAGGGACGCCCATTACAAAGGGGCTGCGAAGCTCGGGCATGGCCAGGGTTATTTATATCCGCACAATTTTCCAGGCAATTGGGTGCAGCAAAACTATTTGCCGGAAGTATCGCACGACAAGACGTATTACCAGCCAACACGCAATGGGTATGAGGCAGTGATTTCGGACCGTTTAAGAAACCTCCAGTAAGGAGAGGATGAGATTGAAACTCTCGACAAAGGGACAATATGGAGTCACGCTGATGGTGGACTTAGCCATGTTTTATGGTCAGGGTCCGATTTCATTAAAGTCGGTGGCTGAACGGCAAAATCTGTCTGAACACTATTTGGAACAACTAATTGCACCTTTGCGAAATGCGGGCCTGGTCAAAAGTGTGCGCGGCGCCTATGGCGGCTACATTCTAACCAAGAAACCTGGGGATATTACAGTAGGTGATGTGATTCGAGTGCTGGAGGGACCCATTACGGTAGTTGACCAATCAGAGCCCGAATTTGCCGAACTGTGGGAACAAGTCCGCGATGCGATCAACTCAGTGCTTGACAGCAGCACCCTGCAGGATTTGGCGGATCGCAAACGATCAGGCGGGGATAATTTAATGTTTTACATTTAATTCTGGAAAAGGGGAGATCCGTTTATGCGACAAGTCTATATGGACTATGCGGCAACCACTCCTCTGCATCCGGATATTGAAGAGTTGATGCGCCCTTTTGCCAGGGAATTCTTTGGCAATCCTTCCAGCACGCATGCGTTTGGCCGCAAAGCGAGGGAGGCAGTGGAGCGGGCGCGGGAACAGGTGGCGTTCGCCTGTGGGTGCAGTCCGGCGGATGTGATTTTCACTTCCGGCGGCACGGAAGCAGACAATGCGGCTATCATCGGTACCGCAATCGCGGTTCAAGACAAAGGCAGACATATTGTTACCACCGCTATGGAGCATCACGCGGTGCTGAACACGTGCGAATTTTTGGAGCAGTTGGATTATGAAGTCACATACGTAATGCCAAATAAGGAAGGCATCATCTCCGCGGAGGATTTTTTATCTGCCATTCGGGTGGACACAGTGGTCGCCTCGTGCATGTGGGTCAACAATGAAACGGGTGCCGTTCAACCGATCGAAGCGATATCTGAAGGGTGCCGGGAGCTTGGCGTCCCTTTTCATACAGATGCAGTGCAAGCGGCAGGACTGCTTCCCATTGCTGTGAAAGATCAGCATATCTCGCTGCTATCCTTATCTGGCCATAAACTATATGGGCCAAAAGGGGTTGGGGCGCTGATCGTCAGCCAGCCCGCACGGTTTAAACCGTTCCTGCATGGGGGCTCGCAAGAGCGCGGACGCAGGGGCGGTACAGAAAATGTCGCGGCCATCGTGGGCCTTGGCGCGGCCATCGCGCGCGCTGTCGAGATTCGCGCGCGCATCATTGATCATCTGACACATATTCGCAGCGAATTTCTTACACAAATTCAGCAGTTATTGCCTGATCAAGTCATTCTACATAGCCCCAAAGATTCAGTACCCTCAATTCTGTCCCTTGGTTTTCCTGGCGTTAAAAACGAGACGTTATTGATGAATTTGGATTTGCGGGGCGTTGCGGCATCCAGTGGTTCTGCCTGTACAGCAGGCTCGCTGCAGCCGTCCCATGTGCTGCTCGCAATGGGACTGCCGCTCGAAGAAGTGCGCTCTACCCTGCGTTTCAGCTTCTCTGAACAAACAACACTTGAAGAAGTGCACTATGTGGCCAGTGAAGTCGCAGCTATTGTAGGCAGGGTGCGCAAGCCATAAAGTCCGAGCGATGGAGGAGATGGGTATGCGTAGAACCAAAACCTGGATCGGTGTTCCGATCGTAGACGAGCAGTCCGGCCGTGAGCGGGGAAAAGTGTGTGAGGTGTTGTTTGAACAGGATGCCCACATCTATGGACTGCTGCTGACGCCAGGCGGGTGGTTGCGGAAACCCACTTTTTTGTCTTACAAAGATGTCGCTGCATTTGGCACAAATGCGGTCATGGCGCATTCCAAAGTTCACTTGCGCAAAGCACAGGAGTTGACCGAATTTCGGCCGCTTGCCGAGGGCAAGGAAGCGTTCTGCGGCAAGCTGCTTTATATGCCGGATGGAAATCTTTATGGCGAAGTGGCAGATGTTTACATTGAGGAAGAATCGGACAAAATTGTAGGGTATGAAGTTTCAGATGGTTTATTGGCGGATCTGGTCTATGGCCGCCGCTTTATTGCGCGAGAAGAAGTACAGGAAATCGGGGATTTCATGCTCGTAAGCCATCAGCCGCAGCCGATTCCCAAATCGGTTCATTAAACAGGTCCATACGCAGGTCCACTACTAGCCCGGAGGTGTGTTTCAGTGACTCGTTGTCCAAATTGCAACTGCCGTGACATCGGCAAAATAGGAACCAGCCAATTTTATTGCTGGGGCTGTTTTGTCGAGTTTTCTGTCACCGGAGAAAAGGTGAAATTGTTTCAAGTGGAAGAGGATGGTTCGTTGGTAGCCTATACAGCAGAGGAAGCGGCGATCGCTTCTACGAACATCTAGTTTTCCCCACGTGCAACAAAGATGGTCATAGTTCGGCAAAACTGACATATACTAGGACGAGTTTGAACAGGTGGGAGGAAGGTGACGATGCAATCCTTGCCTCGCAATCGAGCCTTGGAATGGGCCTTATTTGTCCTAACCGTATTGGCGTGTCTTGTTTTGTTGATGCACTTGTCGCCAGTCTTTGCTTCACTTTGGGGAGTTATCAAGGTGGTTGCAGCGCCATTTCTGATCGCCATGGTCATTTCGTACACCCTAAATCCGGTTGTATCGGCTTTGGTCAAACGCGGTGTACCAAGAGGAATGAGCGTTGTCATTATATACTTGGTATTTTTGGCGGTTATGGCGATTATTATTTTGAACGCCTTGCCATCCTTTATTGAACAAATGAAGACATTTGCGGATCAACTGCCGCGTCTGGTGGATCAAGCCGATCGGTGGCTGAACAGCCTGACTGACGGCACCCAGTATTTGCCGGTCGCTGTACGGCAGGCGGTCGAAGATAACTTAGCGAAGCTGGAACAGTCCACTGTCAGAAGCATCTCTGACTTTCTGGGTTATATGGGACAGTCGGTCGATCAAATTCTGATGGCGTTTGTCATTCCCTTCCTGGTTTTTTATATGCTTAAAGACTTGAAACTCATGGAACGAGCAGTGATCACCTGGTTTCCCAGCCGCTACCGGGCAGAATGGATTGGAATGCTGCACTCCATCGACAGTGCCTTGGGCGCCTATATTCGCGGACAATTTCTGGTGATGATCGCCGTTGGCATCTTGACCTATGCCGGCTACTTGGTGGTCGGACTTCCTTTTGCACTGGCCATGGCCACTTTAGTGGCGGTCTTAAACGTGATTCCTTATATCGGCGGATTTCTCGGCGCTGCACCGTCCGTGTTGTTCGCATTGATTTTAAGTCCAAAACTTGCGATCAAAGTTGTGATCGTCAATTTAATTGTTCAGCAAATCGAAGGCAATATTTTGAGCCCCGCGATTGTTGGAAAGACTTTAAATCTTCATCCGCTGACTATTATTTTAGCGCTCTTGATCGGCGGAGAAGTGGGCGGGATCATGGGATTGATCTTCTGTATCCCGCTGGTGGCCGTGTTAAAAGTCATTTTTCAGCATGTTACCCTTCATTATGTCCGTAGATGACACATTCACGCGGGCTGATTGACAGGGATTTCCTGTCTGGTATAATCAACGCCAAAGAAGATTGAATTTCAAGGTGGGGGGACTGGGATGGAAACTTCTTTTGATAAAACAATGAAATTTGATGTGCGCAGTGAAGAAGTTAATGAGGCCGGGCGGGCATTGATGACTGCCTATCACGCGTTAAGAGCCAAGGGATATAATCCGATCAACCAGTTGGTAGGCTACTTATTGTCAGGAGATCCATCTTACATCACCAGCCACGAGGATGCCAGAAATTCGATTCGGCGTGTGGAGCGGGATGATCTGATGGAAGAGTTGGTGCGGTCTTATTTGGAGAAGCACGTACAACTTCCAGGAGCGCAGGAATGACAGCAGAATGGGAGCAGCTAGATGAGGGTAATGGGAATCGATTATGGCGATGTCCGAATGGGTATTGCCGTCTCTGATGAAACGCTGTTAATTGCGCAAGGAATACAAGTGATTCAGCGTACTAATCTGGACAATGATCTGGCCAGTCTGCAGGGATTGATCGATCAGTACCAGGTGGACTCCATTGTACTTGGATTTCCCAAAAACATGAATGGCACTGTAGGTCCGCGTGGCGAGCTTTCGCTCGCTTTTGCCGAACTCCTGCGGGAGAAGTTTGGGCTCTCTGTAGAGCTGTGGGACGAACGTCTAAGCACAATGGCAGCACAACGAACGCTGCTGCTAGGGGACGTCAGCCGGCAGAAGCGCAAGAAGGCGACCGCTTTCAGGAAGTTCCGTTGCCGCTCCGTACGTGTATAATCAGATGTGGCATCATGCCGAAAGCGCACGTACATCAGCGCATGCTGCCCGTCGAGCAGCTGCATCCCTTGATGCAGATTGATATCATACACCCCATCATCTGCGTACAACATATCCTTCTCCACATTAATGGTTACGCCGCCCAGCGCGTCGACCACTTTTTCGAACCCTTGAAAATCAGTTTCCACATAAAAGTTAATGGGGATTTGTAGAAACTCAGACACCGTCTGAATCGCTAAATTAGCGCCCCCTTCTTGAAACGCTGCGTTTATTTTATCGTATCCGTGACCTGGGATATGAACATAACTATCACGCATGACCGAAAATTCCACAGCCGTTTTCGTCACCGGGTCAATACTGGCTACGATCATCGTGTCAGACCGCGGGGTCGGATCATTATTCCGATTGTCTACGCCCAAAATTAAAATGTTCACCCGATCCGTTCCTGACCATAACGCAGCAGAAGTAATCGGTACCGAGTTACCATTTCCTACCTGTTTCACAGCATGATAAAGAGAGTAAGAATAATATCCGACCGATGCCAAAATCAAGCAGCCTAACGCTGTTAACGTCCAGATAAAAGAGCTGCGTTTATAAAATTTACGCTTTGCTTGAATAGGTTTGCCGTTTGTATAACGTTCCACACGGGTTAACATTCAGTTTATCACCTGCTTTTTTTCGACAAAAGTAGACTTTTACTAGTATAACATAGTCTACTGAATCATCTTTTAACAATTATATGACGACCATTCATCGAAAAACGTTACACAAAAAAACTGCCTATCCCTAAGATCGACAGTTTGTAAAAAACTTCACTTAAAAACGCACACTGACAGCGCCACGCCAACCTGCCACCACTTGCTCGAGTGCTGCAGTTAATTCCTCCACGCCCCTTGCGGTGGTAGTTCTCCCCATTGTAATGCGCAAACTCTCAAGCGCTCTTTCCCTGGAGGTTCCCATCGCGAGCAGTACATAGGATGGCTTACTGTCTGTTGAACTGCAGGCCGAACCGCTTGAAGTTGCAAACCCCAAACGATCCAGCTCCAGCATCAGCGCCTGCCCTTCTATGCGGTCGATACTGATGTTTAGAAGATTAGGCAAATGCAAGGTGGGATGACCATTCAGTTTAAATCCGGGAATGGTGGTCTGCAAACGTTCGATCAGCTTCGTTCGTAACAGGTTTAAGCGCAGACTTTCTGACTCTTGATCAGCAAGCGTAAGTTCCACCGCTTTGGCAAAACCCACAATTCCGGCTACGTTAGGAGTAGCCGGACGCAATGCCCGCTCTTGACTGCCGCCGTATACCAGCGGGTCGAGCCGGACTCCTTTGCGCACATAAAGCGCTGCTACTCCTTTGGGTCCGCCAATTTTATGCGCATTGATTGTCAGCAAATCAATTCGCTGTGTGTCAACGTCAATCGGCAATTTGCCAAAGCTTTGCACCGCATCGCAATGAAACAAAACGCCTGATTCACGTGCAATCTGGCCAATCTCCCGGATGGGTTGCAGCGTCCCCACCACATTGTTGCCATGCATGATGCTGATCAGCACAGTTTCCGGCCTTATAGCCCGCCGCAACTCCTCCAATTCGATGAGGCCGCAGGCATCCACTGGCAAATAGGTCAGCTCAAAGCCTTCTTTTTCCAATGCTTGGCAGGCCTGCAAAACAGCAGGATGCTCGGTGGAGGTGGTAATCACATGCGCTCCTTTGCCAAGTCGTCTGCTGCGTCTGGCCGCGCCTAAGATCGCAATATTATCCGCCTCTGTCGCACTCCCTGTGAAAACCAGGTCCTTGCTGTTCGCCCCAATGGCTGCCGCAATTTCATTGCGGGCTGCTTCCAGTGCCTCTCTAGCCTGAAAGCCAAACTGATGCAGGCTGCCTGGGTTGCCAAACTGGGACAGGAAATAGGGCTCCATCGCTGACAGGACTTCCCTGAACATCGGGGTGGTAGCAGCGTGATCAAAATAATGTGTGAGTTCCAGCATGGACAGCCCCGCCCCGTTATGAAATTTCAAGCATCCGGTCGATCGCGGCTTTGGCAAAGCTTGCAATCTCCGGCGAAACCCGAATCACATTTTGCGGTGTGCCTGCCAGGATATGATCGAGCGTCCAAAGCAGGTGGGGTCGGTCAATACGATTCATGGTCAGACATGGACAGATCATCTCATTGAGAGAAATGATGAACTGATCCGGATGCTGCTGAGCCAACCGATTGACCAAATTGTGTTCAGTGCCAACTGCCCATTTCGTTCCTGCAGGTGCAGCCTGGATCGCTTTAATAATATAATCGGTTGATCCATTTTCGTCAGCAAGTGCTACTGTCTCATACTGACATTCCGGATGAACAAGTACGCGAATGCCGGGATACTTATCTCTCACCTGCTGCACATGATGCGGTTCGAATTTTTCATGCACCGAGCAATGGCCTTTCCATAAGATCATGCGTGGATCGGCCTCGCCGTGAGGGAATACCAACTGCATTTCTTTTGGATCATACACGCACATTTCACTTAACTGCAGGCCCAGCTTAACGCCTGTGTTGCGTCCAAGATGCTGGTCTGGCAAGAATAAAATACGGTCAGCAGACTGAAGTGCATGTTCGATCACGCGCTGGGCATTCGATGAAGTAATCGTTAAGCCGCCGTGCTTTCCAACAAATGCCTTGACAGCAGCAGTCGAGTTCACATAGGTGACGGGAATGATGGAGTCCCCGTACTTGCTCGTTATCACTTCCCAGCATTCTTCCACTTCGGTGTCATCTGCCATATCCGCCATCGAACAGCCTGCGTTGATATCTGGAAGTATTACCAGTTGATCATCACGAGTCAGGATATCAGTTGTTTCCGCCATGAAATGCACGCCGCAAAACGCAATATATTTGGCATCTTGCAGACCGGCTGCAATCCTGGCCAATTGCAAGGAATCGCCCCGGTGATCTGCGAAAACGATTACGTCATTGCGCTGATAGTGATGTCCCAGAATGACAAGATCTTTGCCCAATGCCTGTTTAGCAGCTGCGATGCGCTGGTCCAATTCTTCATTTGCAAGTTGAGCGTATTCAGTTGGCAATAAGGGTTGAGTTAGCAAATTGCTTTGATAGACCATTGCGAAAGTCCCCCTCTTCTTCGGCTATTGTTAGTATAAAGCAGTTCCAACGGGTGTACCATTGACAGTTTTCTTATCAATCGATTGCAAAGAATGCTGGATAAAGGTTTCGGATCCCTCCGGATAGTCGGCGCGGTAATGTCCCCCTCTGCTCTCTTTGCGCCAAAGGGCTGCGCGCACCACTAACAATGCGGTTATCAGTAAATTCCGATCAGCTGCAGCGTGAGGCGCAAGTTGCTCGAGCCACTCTTCCAACTGCAATCGTGCTTCTTGCAAACCGGATTCTGTCCGAACAATACCGGCATGTTTCCACATCAGTTCCTGCACCTGCAGTTTGAGAGAAGACTTTGTGAAAGTGTGCATTTTCACAAAGTCGGCCTCAGAAAAATGATCAGGCAGGCAAACCTCAGGTAAAGCTGATAAAGTTGAAATCGCTGCTGCAGTTTGCCGAGCCATGACTAGCCCCTCTAACAACGAGTTGCTCGCTAGTCGATTGGCTCCATGCAGTCCGCTGGAAGACACTTCTCCAATCGCGTAGAGCCTCGGGATCGATGAGCAGCCGGAAGCGTCTACCTGAATCCCGCCCATCGCATAATGAGCAGCAGGCACTACCGGAATCAACTCCTCCTGCGGGTGAACGCCAATCTTACTGCAGGAAGCAAAAATAGTGGGAAACCGCCCTGGAAAATCCTTAATCATGCGAGCATCCAGAAAGACTTGATGGCCGGCCTGGAATTGTTCATAGATAGCGCGTGCGACAACGTCCCTCGAAGCCAGTTCTTGCCAGGGTTTAAAACGGCTCATGAACCGCTCGCCTGCTGAATTATACAGCAGCGCGCCATCTCCCCGGACAGCTTCCGAAACCAGTGGCAGTGGATGCGAATCCGCCTTTAACGCGGTAGGATGGAATTGTACAAATTCCATATCCCTGAGCACAGCGCCTGCGCGATAAGCGATCGCATAACCTGCACCGCTGACTTCTTTTGCATTGGTAGTATATTTAAAAAGCTGACCCAAGCCTCCGGTTGCAAGTACCACCGCTTTGGCCAAAAAGCAGGTTACAGAACCTGCATCTTCTTTGGCAATCAAGCCTGAACATTCTTGATTTTGTACAAGCAATTCCAAAGCTGTAGTGTGTTCATAACATTCTATCCTGTCGTTCCCGCGAACATGCTGAATTAAAATATCAATAATTGCGCGTCCGGTAGCATCCCCACCGGCATGAATAATGCGGTTGTGGCGATGAGCGCCTTCTTTGCCCAATTGCAGTTGACCATGCAAGTCGAGATCAAATTCGACGCCAAGCTGGCGCACAAATTCAATCGCTTCCGCCGCCTGGGAGATTAACGCCTGGACCGAATCAGCTTCGCAAAGCCCATGGCCCGCATGGATGGTGTCCTCAGTGTGCAACAACGCACTGTCAGATTCAGAAATTGCAGCTGCAACCCCGCCTTGAGCGATCGAACTGTTGCCATCTCCAACCGAGCCATTTGTCACAAGCGCCACGCGCCCAGACCTTGAGGCCAACAGACTAAGCGTCAAACCTGCAATTCCGGAACCCACTACCACATAATCTGTTTGCTTGCGGTTCCACACAGTGAAGCTACCTTCTTTCTCTGTAGAAATAACACCTTCTACTGTTCTCTATTACTTTATCAAATTTTATTAAAATAGTCATGAATTTCCGATATGCAATGAAAAAAAAACGAAAGGGGCATGTCCCTCTGCGCAAGTGATGTCGAACAAATTCAACTTTCATATTATAATCTTGTACATGTACGGCTTTACGAAATGCTTCTGACCAACTAAATAATGCAATCCAAATCGCACAGCAACAAAAATAACTATTCGACAGTCAAGGTGGATTGTTTTGTATATTGCCTAAGTAGATGCAACGATGCAAAAATAGATAACAGTGAAACTAACAGAAAAATCGCAAATCCAACAAACATCCACAAAATACGTTCTGGTTGTAAATAATCCATCGCATAGCCGAGCGTAGCAGGTATTATCGCGCCACCCATTCCAGCAACTGCTGTTACAAGACTCGTAACGGCGCGTACCCTGCCAGAAAATGTATGATTCGCATAAACCATCGTGATCGAATAGATGGCCGACATCGAAATACCAAGACCAATTAAGATGCCAAAACAAAGAAATTGATTATGGAATCCAGCAAGCAAAATTAAAAATACAATTGTCCCCAGGACGCTCCACAACAAATACCGCTCATAACTTATGCGGCGCGCCACCCATCCAATTGCGATTCGTCCTAGAACCATTGATGTCCAAAAAACTGAAGAACTTAATGATGCGTAATAGGGTAACATTTTCAAGTATGTAGTGAAGATCGAAGGCAGAAAGCTATTTAGGCCTCCTTCAACTCCGACATAAATAAAGATCATGGTGAGAAAGAAAAACAGGAGGATCAATTTGGTTCGCCTATTCTTAAATTCAGGCGGTGCGTAAGTTTCTGCATCGAGCTGATTCCCGGATTCAACTGCTTGTAAAGAAATAGGTATCACTTGCCAGAATAATGATAGAAACAATGCAATGCAGCCGATGACAAAAAATGATAATCTCCAGGCATTTAATGCAATTAACCAACTGACAATTACTGGCATACTTAACGCACCCATACCAAATGCTACTTCCAGACGACTCATAAAAACTGCTCTCTGCCCAACCAAGCTTTCCATGACATAGGATGCAACTGCTGTTTCCAGCGCTGAAGCGCCAGCACCGTTTAGTATTGCAAATCCATACACCCACTGAAGTGGTGGGAGAAATAGAAAACAAAGTTGAGACAATGCGACGGCCAAAGCGGCAAAGGATAAAATATATTTGTAATGGATACGACTCATGAGGAACAAAACCAATGGAACTCCAATCAAAAAACCAAACGCTTGTAAAAATACTAGCAGACCCGCCGCTGAATACGTTACATGGTAATGTGTTATTAATTCAGGGAGAACAGAACCAAATAAAACAGTCGTCATCCCACCAAGAACATACATGCCAAATGAACCCCAGATAAATTGCCTCACAATACCCCTCCAACTGTATTTCTTTTATTTAATTATACTTCGTATTAATAAATGGTAATATCGGGTATAGATAGACCTAATTTAATACTTCGCCATGACATGAAAGAGGGTGCGTGAATGAGAGATCATTTTTACTTCCCTGGATTTTTTACTTCAGTTCATATTTGGAGCGTCACGTATCAGAATGTCGAAAAAGGATGGGTATTTCGAAATCCAAATCACAAGCATCCATTGTTCGAAATTTTGTATTGCGAATCCGGTCAGATGAGCGAATGGGTGAACGGCGTTGAACACCGGCTTCAGGCAGGCGACTTTATTCTGATTAATTCAGGAGCAATGCATTATCCTGAAGCGCACGAAAAAAGCCGATTTTTCAATTACCACTTTGATATAGAGCCGCGCGAGATACATAACTTATTTCATCGGTTAGGCAAACCAATTGTCAGCAGCGAACAATCGTCCGAAATCAAGAACGAAATCGAGGAATGGATGAAACGCACATTGAATCGATTTCAGACGGAGGGGGAGATGACGCTTACGCAAAAAATGATTCTGCAGTCCGACATGCTGCAGTTTCTTGCGTTCGTACTCGATGAAATTGTAATGCCAAGTATCAAAAGGGATTCTGAAGTCTCCCGTTCAAAGTATCACATCGCAACAGATGCAGCCTACTTGCTCGAAACCTTTGGCGGATCAGAAAGCGTTCAAATTTCCGAACTGTCCAACCGCCTGCATGTGCATCGGAACTACGTGACAAATTGCTTTAAGCAGGTATACGGAGTCTCACCGAAACAATATTTGAACAAAGTAAAAATTGAAAAAGCGAAGAAGTTTTTACAGCAAACGACAATGTCAATCGAAGATGTTGCAGCTGCATTGATGTTTTCTTCTTCTGCATACTTTAGCAAGTTTTTTCGAACCCATGTCGGTATTACCCCGTTGAAATATCGTACAGGTGACAAAATGTAAGTTGTTCAAAAAAGTGGTCAAATGACCGCTTTTTTTCTTATGTAGTGTGCAAAAATATGATTTTAGCTTTCTTTTAGAAATTGTTCCGCTTGCATGAACATGATAGCATCTATTTATGAAACCGTTTACGACAATTACTAATTCAAAATCATAGGAGGAAGTCGAAATGACGTTAAAAATCGGTTTTATTGGAACAGGCGGCATTGCAAAAAATCACCTGACTAATTTATCCAAAATTGAAAATGTTACAGTCAGTGCATTTTGTGACATACAATTAGAGCGCGCGGAACAAGCAGCACGTCAGTGGTTAGACGCGAAATCGTATACCAGCGTCTCCCAAATGCTTGATGACCAGAAACTGGATGGAATATACATCTGCATTCCGCCTATGGCTCACGGAGAAGCAGAGTACAGCGTAATCGAGCGGGGAATTCCCTTTTTGGTAGAGAAGCCGCTAGCGATTGATCGAGAGCTTCCTCGTCAAATCCTGCAACAGATTCAAGATAAGAATTTGATAACCTCTGTAGGCTTTCATTGGAGATACATGGATTCCACGCAGAAGGCACAAGAATTGATGAAAAATAGCAAAGCAGGCATGGCGCTTGGCTACTGGATGGGAGGCATGCCCATGGTGCCGTGGTGGAGAGTGCAAAACGGCTCCGGTGGACAATTTGTTGAGCAAACGACGCATATTACCGATCTGCTTCGGTATTTGTGCGGTGACGTTGTGGAGGTCTATGCAGCATACGGTCAGCGCGTGATGCATGAAAAGGTGGAAGGAACCGATGTAGCTGATGTCGGTACTGTCACCATGAAGCTGGAGAATGGCATGGTGGCCACGGTCTCCAACACCTGCCTGCTTCCTGTAGGCCATCATGTAGGACTGGATCTCTATACTGATCAAGGAACATTAGAGATTCGCGGCGGTTATTTAAAGGAAATAAAGAGACAGAGTGTAACAGAATATAAAAGTGCAACTAACGCCTATCATACGGAAGATCTAGCGTTTATTCACGCTCTTCGAACCGGTGATGCCTCCAAAATATTGTCAAACTATGCGGATGCCATTAAGACACATGAAGTTACTGTGGCGGCCAACGAATCTGCGTTAAGCGGAAAACCAGTAAGACTAGAATAGACTTGAAAGGAGTGTCAAGCATGAAATATTCACTCTGTATCGGGGCCTATAAAGGGCAGGATATTTTCTATCACCTTGAAAAAATCAAGGAACATGGACTGCACGGTTTGGAGTATTACAGCTGGTGGAATCTTAATGATTTGAATCAAGTGGCCAGAGAACAAGAACGTTTAGGCGTTGGGATCATTGCAACCTGTACGAAATTCTTCAATCTGGTGGAAGAATCCAAGCGGGAGCAGTATTTGGAAGCCTTGCAGGAAACGATCGCGGCTTGCAAATTACTGGGGATAAAATCGATTATAACGCAAACCGGCAACGAAATCGAAGGAGTGCCGCGTGAAGTTCAGATGAGTGCC
>JAQBPP010000347.1 GCA_028287455.1 Bacilli bacterium
CAATTTAAAATGAAAGGCCATCAGGATCGCATTTACGGACCGCGTGGTGGAGCTGAGGGAGGTTTCAACAACAACACGAAAAAGATTACCTTATACGAGGAAGATCAGGTGGAGGAAATTTCTTTGGAAGCCTATTCCTCTTTGCACAAAGAGCAATTTGATTTGTTTGTGAATGCCTTGAATGAAGGGAAACCCGCACCAGTCAGTTTCCAAGCGGGTCGTGATGTACTTGCCGTCACATTAGCTATCTTTAAATCGATCGAAACTGGGCAAATCATTGATTTTCCAGCTTTTTATAAGGAGATTGCACAATGAAGATCGGCTTTTACAATACTTGTGTGTTGCATTGGGACATCGATCGGACTTTTTCCTGGGCCAAGGAGCACGGCTTCGCCGGGGTGGAGCTGCACGGCGGTCCGCGGTTTGAGCATGTCGATTGGCGGGAAATAGCGGCTGGCCGCGGAGTGATCGATCTTCTGAACGCACAGGAAAAATATGGAGTGCAGATCACAGGTTTGATGTTCGGGGCGCTTCCTTTCTTATCCCCGGATCCTGAACTGCGGAAGCGGGCGGCCCTTGGGATCGACACTTTGCTGCGGGCGGCCGCCCGTCTGGAGGTGAAAGTCGTCTCTACGTTTACAGGACGCGATCCGGGAAAATCGATTGAAGAAAATCTTGATTTGTTTGCTGAAGTGTTCCCGGCGATTGCTGCGAAGGCCGAAGAGTACGGAGTGACGCTCGCTTTTGAAAACTGTCCAATGTACGAGTTTTGGCCTCCGGTCTACAATATAGCGGTTTCACCCTTCATGTGGAAGGAGCTGTTTTCCAGAGTTCCGTCCACAGCGCTGGGATTGAACATCGACCCGTCCCACCTCGTTTGGCAGGGAATCGATTGTGCCCAGGCCGTGCTGGATTTTCGCGACCGTATTGTACTTGCTCAGGCGAAAGATACAGAAGTATTGCCTAATGTACTGCGCACGGAAGGGATGATGACCTGTCGTTGGTGGCGTCACCGAATCCCAGGACAGGGGGATGTGGATTGGAACGAATTTATTACGGCGCTGCACGAGATCGGCTACAACGGAGTGCTCAGCATTGAGCACGAAGATCCGATTTGGTCGGGTACGGATGAAAAAGTGGAGAAAGGTCTGCTGCTGGCAAAGCGGCATTTGGAAAACTATCTATAAATAACGCTCAACTGGAGGTGAAATCAATGGATGTGAAAGTCGCTTATTTTCCGATCGGGCGAAAGACGTTCGATATGGAAACAGCTCAACGTTATTACGAGGAGTCTAAAGAAATACTGAAGCAATTGCACCCGGGTACTTATGTGGCGTCCACGATTTTGACATCTGTGGAGGAACTGCAGGAAGAGATTCATGGCCGCATGCCAGAACAACTTGATCTGGTGTTGTTTCAGATGGCGACCTTTGCCGATGCCGAGTTTGTTTTGGAAGTGATGAAGCACTACAGCTGTCCGATCGTCGTTTGGTCGGTTCGCGAGCCAGCCGTAGGCGGGAGGCTGCGGTTGAATTCGCTCACTGGTGGAAACAGCTCCTGTCATGCACTCCGATACTACGAACGCCCATATGATTTTCTGTATGGTAATCCAACGGAAGTACAAGTGATGCAAACACTGAAGTGCAAGATAGCCGCACTGCAGACAAAACGGAAACTTGCTGAGCTTGTTGTAGGGATTGTAGGTGAACATCCTAATGGTTTCTTCTTCTCCGGAGCAGACGAAATGGAACTGCACAAAAAATTGGGAGTGCGGATGCGACATTTGGATTTGCCTGATCTTTTTCGAAAATCATTGGAAGTTCCACCGGAATTGTGGAAGCCGATGGTGGAATCTGCCGCTTCGAAGGTAATTGGTCTAAGTAAAGAGGATGAAACGGTGATAAAATTTGCCAAATTCTCCTCTTATCTGCGCAAACATTTAGAAGAGAACGATATGCGAGCAGTTGCAGTACGCTGCTGGCCAGACTTTTTCAATGAATTTGGTGCAGCTGCCTGCTCCACACTCTCGCAATTCATTGAAGACGGTCTCGTCTCGTCCTGCGAGTCAGATATCCATGGAGTGATTTCCATGTACATTCAGCAGGAGCTAAGTGGTGGCAAACCGCCGTACCTTGGCGATCTGGTTTCGCTAAACGAAGAGCGAAACAGCGTTACCTTCTGGCACTGCGGTGCCGGAGCGTATTCCTTGGCTGACCCGGCGACAGGCGCCAAGGCAGGGAAGCATCCAAACCGGGGTATCGGGTTCACATTGGAATTTGAATTGAAGCCGGGGCAGGTGACAATCTGCCGGCTCGGCAAAACCAGCAGTGGCTATCGCATGCTGATCATGAGGGGTGAGGCATTAGGCGGACCGCAAAAATTTTCCGGCACTAGCGGGGAAGTGAAATTATCGGCTAATGCCAAAGACGTCGTACAAAGTTTGATGCGGGACGGATTCGAACCTCATTATTCTCTCGTTTACAGTGATATCGTCAATGAATTACAGGAGCTGTGCCGTCACCTACAAATCGAAACCGTAACTTATTTGTAAGGGTGGAGGCATATGGAAAAAGTAAAAGTAGCCATTGGTCAGGCAGGCGGTCCTACTGCTGTTATAAATGCAAGCCTGGCTGGATTTGTAGAGGCTGCCGCGTTAAACTGCAAGGTTTTCGCCATTGAATGTGGTTTCCAGGGATTAGTGGAAAATCGATTGTTTGAAATTGATCGGAGAATTTTTCGAACTATTGTGAGGAATCAAAACGTACCAGGGGCATATCTTGGTTCTGGCCGTTGGCCGATGACAGAGGAACTATTTCAAAAGTGCATCGTGAATTTACGTTCCAGAGATATTCATTTCCTAGTGATGATTGGCGGCAACGGTACGATGTGGGCTTGCCGACAGTTGGAGCTTGCGTCAGCCAAGTTGAACTACGAATTGGCGGTCGTCGGCATCCCGAAAACAGTGGATAACGACATCCCGCATACCGATCATTCACCTGGTTTTGGCAGTGCAGCCCGCTATGTAGCCATGACTGTAAGGGATATAGGCCGGGATTTACAGTCGATGTGCAATTTCGAAACAGTACGTATTCTTGAAACGATGGGCCGTAATGTCGGCTGGTTGGCTGCTGCAGGGGGCATGTTGAAGAACCGGCCGGAGGATCCGCCGCATTTGATTTATGTACCTGAGCAGCCATTTAACGTGGAGGCATTCCTGCGTGATACCGAGCGGATAGTGACTGATATTGGATATGCAGTCGTCGTTGTCAGCGAGGGGATCCGTGACAGTAATGACCGAGTTCTGTCTGAACTAAAACTATATGAAGGACAGAATCGTCAGGTACTTGGAGGAGCCAGCCAATATTTGGCCCAGCAGGTAAGTGAGCAGTTGGGTTACCCGAGCCGCGCGGAAATGCTGGGGATGAACCAGCGCTGCTTCGCACCGTGTGTTTCTTCGCAGGACCGCTTGGAAGCAAAACATGTTGGGAAAAAAGCAGCTGAGTGGCTTTGGAAAGTGGAGGGGCGCATGCTTAACCTCCAACGTGTTTCATCGACCTGCGAGTTGTACACATACGATATTGGGAGTGTACCGTTGGCAGACATAGCAGTGTCAGAAAAACAAATTCCAACGGCGTTCCTGTCTGACGGTGCCGATTCAACGCTGTCAGTGAATCCCGAGTTTTATGCTTGGTTGAACCCGCTTGTGGGGAAACGGATTGGACTATATCCACCTGTACGAATGGTATCACAAGGGAATCGGGATACAGGAAGCACATAGAAAGGGGCTGCTGCGCTTGCAAGACAAATGGAGGCATCTGGTGGAGAAATACGAGAATGTGCTGATTGAACGGCAGGAAAACTTTTCACTGCTCTGCGGTGGACGGGGTCACATCAACCTGGCTTCTGAAAAAGCCTGCGGAGCTTTGCTGCTGCAACCGGGACGGCAAACTCTGATCAGCAACAATATTGAAATTTACCGGCTGTTACAGGAAGAGGCCGACACGGCGGGGGACTGGGAAATTCGCTTCTTTCCCTGGCAGGAAGACCATCTGCGGGCCGAACTATTAAATGAACTGACAGGCGGACAGTCCTTCGTGACCGATCAACAGATCGCCGGGGAAATGGTGGAACTGCGCACCGTGCTATCAGTGAAAGAAATCGCTTTGGCACGGGAATTAGGGGAAACGACTGCTGAAGGTTTGGGGCGAGTGTGCGGGGAAATTCGCAAAGGCATGACTGAGTATGAAGTGGCCGGCAGAGTTGCTCAAACGTTTATATCCCAAGGCATTGATCCGATTGTCAACCTCGTAGGCAGCGACGAGCGCTTGCTGAAGTACAGGCATTTTCTGCCCACGGATCGGACGATCGAAAAGAGCGTCATTCTCTCTGTGGTAACCCGCTATAAAGGATTGGCTGTCAGCGCTACCCGCAGTGTGCATTTTGGCCCAATGGATGACGAAATCAAACAGAAAGCGGCGGCGGTCCGCCGCATCGATGCGAATCTCACCGCGCATACAGAGGCCGGTCAAGTGTACAGTGATTTGTTCAATCGGCTTGTGCAGTGGTATGGCGAGGCTGGATATCCAGAGGAATGGAAAAACCACCACCAGGGAGGGTTGGCTGGTTATTTGCCGAGAGAGGAACGGCTGCTGCCAGGTTCGCCCAGTGTGATTAAGCAAAACCAATTGTTTGCCTGGAATCCGAGCCTGCCGGGGGCCAAATCAGAGGATACGCTCCTGGTAACCGACAATGGGCCGGAGATTTTGACCAGCTGGGGCAATTTTCCACATGAGGAAATATCGCTTAATGGAAAAGTGATTCGGAAAACTACTTGTCTCATCCGTTAACAGAACGAAAACAGCTTGAAAAGGGGATAGGAAAAATGACGGCACCGAAAATCGCAATTCAGGCAAGAGTATTTGGATTGGAACGGGTTGCAGAGGAGTATCCGCAAGTGTTTAATGAAATGCTCGAGGCGGGATACGCGGGGGCAGAAGTCCGTTCGTCGCTGCTCGACGACCCAGACGCAATGCTCCGCTGTTTGGCGGAGCGGCCTGCGTTTACGCTGCTCGCCCTGCATACGAATTTAAAATCATTCGACACGGATGATCGGAAGGAAGTTCTGCAGAAGCTGCTGGAACGAATGAACCGGGCAGGCAGCAAGTATTTGCTGGTAAGCATGGGCCGCGAGGCGGATGTTCATAAATGGTTCCAACTGGCTGCCGAGATCTCCGAGCAGTGCGCCGAGGCTCAAATACAGTTTTGTTACCATAACCATGCCGGGGAATTTGCAAATGGGGATCAATTTTTTGATGAATTGACCGGACAATACAAGGTTGCGCTGGCCGCCGACCTCGCTTGGGTTCATCGTGCGGGCCGCAATGTAGTCGAATTCGTCGACCGTTATGCCGATGCGATCCAATATGTCCATGTGAAAGATACAAAGGGTGAACAGTGGAAGGAACTGGGCGAAGGGGAGGTCAACCTGAAGCCGATTCTGGAGCGGGTAACAGCATTGAATTTGCCGTGGTGGACCGTGGAGCAGGACTCCACCGATCAGGAACCTCTTCTAAGTGCAACAATCAGCAGAACCTATCTGAAAAAGGAATTCGATTTTTAAATTTCAATCTTGATAAACATTGCTTTGTGCTGAAATTGCTCGGTTGCCTGTAGCTTTAGCTTGGTATTTGAAACCGCTTTCTGACGTGTTTTCAATTACTTATGGGGGGGTGTTCTGATGAGAAGAACACTGCTGATGCTAGTAGCCATACTCACGATGATCTTATCCGCCTGCGGTCAGGCGGCAACTCCAACGGATAAACAACAACCTAACCAGCCTGCCCAACCGGTTACTTTAAAAGTTGTATTAACTGGTGCCTATGTGGAAACTTTTCACACGTATATGGATCCTATCTTAAAAGAAGAACTTCCCAATGTGACATTGGACTATCTCGATCCTAGTACGAATTTACAAGCTTCGGTCTCCTCAGGAGATATTCCTGACATCATTATGCAAAACAC
>JAQBPP010000353.1 GCA_028287455.1 Bacilli bacterium
CTACTCGCAACGCCAGGATTACTGACTGTTATTTCCCATCAGGAGGTGGACTTGCAATTGGCAGTGAAATGTCTGGAGGAATAGAAGGTGTGTTTGTCCAGGATGTTCAGTTCGGAAACACCGATCGGGGTATCCAAATCAAGACACGTCACGGGCGAGGCGGCTTTGTCAAAAATGTTAGGATGACAGAGATCACAATGGATAATGCTGGTGATTTTGGCATTATGTTAAATATGAGATATTATGACGACAATTTACAGAAGCCAGTTGGGAATCACGAGACAACACCGATGTTTGACAACTTACACTTCGAAAATATTCAAATTAATCAATCGAGAGCTGCGATTTTAATGCCAGGGCTGCCAGAGAGCTATATAAAAACAATTCACTTTAAGAACATCCAAATTAAAGCTGATACCGGCTTGAACGCTGTCTATTGTAACAATGTGCAGATAGATGGCGTGGTTATTCACGTACAATCTGGTTCCATCAGTCATTTTAAAGACTGTACCGGCATTCAAGGTGAAATTGCCGGGACAACTTTATTAACGAGTTCTAACTTGATTGCAGACTTAAAAGTAAACGATCCAGAGAATGAACAGAATTGGGTCGTCTTAACGAACTTGCAGCCAGGCAATTACCGGATTGGCTGAATTTCTCATGGACTAATTCTGGATTACAGCTGGTGCAGATCATACCTGAACAGGTTAAAACCACAACATTCAACTTATATCGGAAGTCCTTTTCTGCTGGTGCAGTTGTAGAACTCGGTCCGCATGGCGGATCTAATCCTATTGGCATGTACTCAGTAATCGTAAAGCCGAGCGAATCTGCCTAACATTTTAGAAGCTCTCTGGAGGTGTCAGTTATGTCTGCTGAAATTCCGTTTCAGACTATTAAAATTGTTTCTGTTTCACTCCTTGAACCTGATGCAGTTGTATTGAAGAAGGCAGAATGGTCAATTGAGCTGATCGGGTTTACAGGAAATCCGTTCGATTCAAGGCAAATTCAAGTAGATGTTGACTATGTTTCACCAGACGGTGTCTGTAAAACCGTACCAGCATTTTGGTATAAAGACTTCAAGAGGGAGCTTCTCAATGGATCTGAGGTACTTCATCCTCAAGGAATTGAACATTGGCGAGTCCGTTTTACTCCTCATCTTGATGGGGAGTGGCGATATGAAGTGAGAGTGACAGTTGACTGCAGTGCCGCCCAGATAAAATCAGGATCCTTCCATGTTGCCAAGTGGGTTGGAAAAGGATTTATACACGTCAGCAAGGTCAATCAAACCCGGTTTGCATTTGAAGATGGTTCTACTTACGTGCCAATCGGAGAAAACAATGGTTGGTGGGCATCGGACAACGGCAAGCGTTCGTACATTTATGAAACATGGTTTGAGAAAATGGCGTCGAATGGCGCGAATTATTCCCGGATCTGGATGTGCAGCTGGGGATTTGGGCTGATCTGGCAGGACAGTGGCTTATACGACTATACAAACCGTCTGGATCGAGCCTATCAATTGGATTGCCTGTTTAACTTGGCTGAGCAACAAGGAATCTATCTGCAGCTTGCCCTGTTCCACCATGGACCTTTTAGCAAAAAGGTGAATCCACAATGGGATCAGAATCCTTTTAATTGTGAAAACGGCGGGCCTTTAAAAGAACCGAATGAATTGTTTACTCATCCGGAAGCAAAAGAGATTGTAAAAAACTATTTGCGTTATCTGGTGGCCAGATATGGTTACTCCACAAACCTCTTTTGCTGGGAACTATTTAATGAAATCAATTGGATGACAGATTATGATCAGGCCGAATCCGCCAAATGGCATAGTGAAATGGCCAGCGTACTGCATCAACTGGATCCCTACCACCATTTGGTTTCCAGCAGCAGTACTCTGCTTGACGATCGCATTCATAGCGTGGACGAACATGACTTTATCAATATCCACAGCTATGAAGCATTTTCCAACCTTCCAGCTGAAGTGGCGAAGATGCAGCAAGAAAAGTTATCCCAACACGGCAAGCCAGTGCTATTATCCGAGATCGGGATAAGCGGAAGCCCAATTACTACACAAGAGTTGGATCCGGAGGGAATACATTTTCATCAATCGTTATGGTCTGGCGTTTTTGGTGGGGGAACAGGCAGCGGCATGACCTGGTGGTGGGATAGTTATATTGAAAACAATAATCTTTACACGCATTATGCTTCACTTGCAAAAATGTCTGATAAGGTTCCCTGGCAGGATCAGAGCTTTTCGCTTTGGAAAGGAGAAGTTGTGTCATCTGCACAATTCAACTGTTCCGGATATGGTTATCAAACAGATACCGGTATTTATCTATGGTTGGCAGACGATTCTTATCACTATTTAAATCCATCAGTCCGGGAGTTGCATGAGGTTCGTATAAAGGGGATGGGTTTAACAGCAGGCAGCTACAGCTTACTTTCGATTGATCCATATAACGGAGAAGAGATTATTTGTAATTCGTTTCTGGTAGAGCAGGGTTGTTATGAAGTTGTTTTACCCTCATGGCGGCGTGATATGGCTTTTGTAATTGAGAAGCAGCAAAAATCTACTTTTCTCAGGAGGAAATCATGAAAATTATACCCTTACAAAAGCGAGGAATTTCAACTAGTCGTTTAATACTCGGATGTATGAACTTCGGAGGTGGTTGGAATCACGATCCGATCACAAAAGAGGATATGCTGAAGGCTGAGCAAGCGGTGGATGCCGCGCTCTCAATCGGAATTTCCATGTTTGACCTGGCCGATATTTATAGAATGGGTAAATCGGAAAAGATTTTAGGTGACATATTGAAAGCCAGATCTGGATTAAGGGAACAACTCGTGATTCAAACAAAATGCGGTATCCGTTATGGCGAAGGAATTGTCCCTGGTCGTTTTGATTTCTCCATGAAACATATACTTAACGCTGTTGATGGAATTCTGCAAAGACTTAATACCGACTACTTGGATGTGCTTCTTCTGCACCGGCCGGACCCCTTAATGGAGCCTGAAGAAGTGGCGGAAGCGTTCGGAAGATTGAAATCGTCCGGAAAAGCGCGTTATTTCGGGGTCTCGAATATGAGCGCTGCCCAAATCAAATTCCTTCAGCAAGCTCTGCCTGACCAATTGGCTGTTAATCAGTTGGAAATGAGTCTGGCACGTTTAGATTGGCTCGACCAAGGAGTACATGTGAATCAAAAAGCCGGCACAACCGTGAACTTTTCAGAAGGTCTTCTGGAATACTGCCAGACTGAAAAAATTCAAATTCAGGCGTGGGGACCGCTCGCGCAAGGGAAATTCTCTGGACGTTCCTTAGAAAATCATCCAGAAAACAT
>JAQBPP010000364.1 GCA_028287455.1 Bacilli bacterium
TATTCCTTGATAGCTCAGCGGTAGAGCATCCGGCTGTTAACCGGAGGGTCGTAGGTTCGAATCCTACTCGAGGAGCCATACAAATCAAATAATAAAAAATATCCCCTCTAAAAACTAGAGGGGATATTTTTATGCGTCTTGTGAACTGCGATCCTTCGATTGCAGGGAGTAGCTTCCCACCCGATGGTTAAAAATAGTTTAGGGTCTGAGAAGCAGTTGCAAAATAGAAAAATTCGGCTATACTATAACTAAAGATCAAAATTAGTCAAAGTCAGTGGTTAAAGGAGGAATTACATGCAAAATATCTCCAATATCATTGAAGAACATTTAAAACAGATTCTGAATGCAAGCAGGCAAGGGTACATTGAAATTAGGCGCAGTGATATAGCCGATCAATTTAATTGCGTACCTTCTCAGATCAATTATGTAATTAGTACCCGTTTTACGCCAGAACGAGGCTATGTGGTGGAATCAAAGCGAGGTGGCGGCGGCTATATTCGCATCCGTCGCTTGGGATTTGAACGGACCGATGCCTTAGCTGAGAAATTGATCGCTATTATTGGCGGATCGATCACACAAAGGGAAGCAGAAGGCATTATTTACCGGTTGGTGGATGAACAGTTGATCAACCGGCGCGAATCCTTCATCCTGCTAGCGGCGATTGACCGCAATGTGTTAACGATTGGATTACCTGTCCGGGATCAATTGCGGGCTGCCATTTTATCTGCGATGCTAATGACGGTTTTTTAGGAGGTGCAGGAAAGTTGGACTGCAGCGAATGCGGGAATCGACCAGCAACTGTTTATTTTACGAAGATCACCAATGGTTCAAAAACAGAGATGCATCTTTGTGAAGTGTGTGCCAAAGAAAAAGGAGAATTGCTTGGTACAACACCAAACGGCTTTTCCATCAACAGTTTATTAGCGGGAATCTTAAATTTCGAATCACAAGGTATCCCAGTTTCAGCACCGCAAACACTGCGCTGCAATACGTGCGGCTTAACATTTAATCAATTTAGTCAAATCGGCCGGTTCGGTTGCAGTGATTGCTATCAAGCGTTCGAACCAAGGCTGGATCCGTTGCTTAGGAGAATTCATGGAGGCACTACACATACGGGTAAAATCCCGGCACGATCAGGTGGGGTCATTCAGAAACGCAGAGAAATCGATCAGTTGCGTCATCAGTTGAATGATCGGATTCAAAAGGAAAAGTTTGAAGAGGCTGCCAGTCTGCGGGATCAAATACGGGCGCTGGAATCCGAGTTGGGGGGATCACCGAATGTCAGTGAGTGATTTTCTGAAACACACTACTGCAACGTGGATGAAAGAAGACGGTCCTGAAAGTGACATCGTCATTTCAACACGCATTCGTGTAGCGAGAAATTTGTCTGCCTCCCCTTTTCCGGTCTTGGCGACAGAAAACATGGCTCAAGAGGTGTTAAGCAAGGTCACAAATGCAGTCATGTCGGATGAATTCGCGGCATTAGGCAAATTTGAAGTATTGAAAATCGGAGAGATAGGAAACATCGACCGCGAAGCTCTGGTCGAGAAACATTTGATTTCCCGTAATTTAGTAGAGGATTCACGCGTAGGCGCAGTAGCTATGCGCAGTGATGAAGTCGTATCGATCATGATTAATGAAGAGGATCATCTTCGAATACAAGTCTTATATCCAGGATTTCAACTTGAGGATGGTTGGAACTTGGCTACCGCTGTCGATGATGCGTTGGAACAGCGGCTGGAGTACGCCTTTGATGAAAAGAGGGGCTATTTGACTGCCTGTCCGACCAATGTTGGGACTGGGATTCGCGCTTCAGTCATGATGCACTTGCCTGGTCTGGTACATACCAACCAGATTGGACGCATTCTATCGGCGATTTCACAAGTAGGACTTGTCGTTCGCGGCATATACGGAGAAGGCAGTGACGCGATAGGCAACTTGTTTCAAATTTCCAATCAACTGACGTTAGGGCAGTCGGAAGCGGACATCATTGAAAACTTGGCTGTCGTAGCCGGGCAAATCATTGCCCACGAACGTACAGCCAGGAAGCAGTTGGTGATGGAAAATCGGGACTCGATTGAAGACAGGGTTTGCCGCTCGTTTGGAATCCTGGCTAATGCAAGAAAGATTGACAGCAAAGAAACGATGCAGCGTTTGTCAGACGTCCGGTTAGGCATTGATTTGGGTATGATTCAAGGGGTTTCGGCGAACATTTTAAAGGAGCTAATGGTCATTACCCGACCTGGATTTCTACAAAAATATGCAGGGGTTGAACTAGCCCCGCAGGAACGCGATTGGAGAAGGGCTTCATTAATTCGCGAACGGCTGCAAATAGACCGTTAGCTCACACTTGGAGGTGTCTGATATGATGTTTGGCAGATTTACAGAACGTGCGCAAAAAGTATTGGCCCTTGCTCAGGAAGAGGCAAATCGCTTGGCTCATTCTGGTGTGGGAACTGAACATATTCTGCTCGGATTGGTGCGGGAAGGGGAAGGCATTGCGGCCAAAGCCCTCACCAGTTTAGGGTTGTCAAGTGACAAAATTCAAAAGGAAGTTGAGAAAATCATCGGTCGGGGCCAAGGGCAAACTGGCGGTATGGTATACACGCCCAGGGCGAAAAAAGTGATTGAATTGTCGATCGACGAAGCGCGGAAACTTAACCATAATTACGTGGGCACTGAACATATTTTACTGGGGCTGATCCGTGAAGGTGAGGGTGTAGCCGCACGGGTGCTGTCTAATTTGGGTGTATCGTTGAATAAAGCGCGCCAGCAAGTTCTACAGCTGTTGGGTGCAGATGCCAGTGAAACGAATCAGGATCATTCACAATCTGCAGCTACGCCTACCCTGGATGGATTAGCGCGTGATCTCACTCATATGGCAAAAGAACAAAAATTAGATCCGGTCATCGGTCGTGTGACTCAAATTGACCGCGTCATCCAAGTGCTTTCTCGTCGAACCAAAAATAACCCGGTACTGATCGGGGAGCCTGGTGTAGGGAAAACAGCAATCGCCGAAGGGCTGGCCCAACGGATTGTCGATAATGAAATCCCGGAAACATTGAGAAATAAACGCGTCATGGTGTTAGACATGGGGACGGTCGTAGCCGGAACCAAGTATCGCGGTGAATTCGAGGATCGCTTAAAGAAGATCATGGACGAAATTCGCTCTGCCGGCAACATCATTCTGTTTATTGATGAATTGCACACGTTAATTGGTGCTGGGGGCGCGGAGGGTGCAATTGATGCATCCAACATTTTAAAACCGTCGCTGGCTCGTGGAGAATTGCAGTGTATTGGGGCAACTACGCTTGACGAGTATCGCAAGCACATTGAGAAAGATGCTGCGCTGGAACGCCGTTTCCAACCGATCACAGTCGATGAGCCAACAGTGGATGAAGCGATTCAAATTCTGCATGGGTTAAGAGATCGTTACGAGGCCCACCACCGCGTCAAAATTACGGACGAAGCACTGGAAGCATCCGTGAGATTAGCTGATCGGTATATTACCGACCGATTCTTACCGGACAAAGCGATCGATCTGGTGGACGAAGCAGCATCACGGGTGCGTCTGAGAACTTATACACAGCCACCTAACCTCAAAGAAATTGAGGAGCGTTTGGAAGAAGTGCGCTCAGAAAAAGAGTCTGCGGTTCAGGGGCAGGAGTTTGAAAAAGCTGCGTCTTTGCGCGATACGGAACAGAAATTGCGCGAGGAGCTGGATTCCAAGCGGACAGATTGGCAGCAAAAGCAAGTGAAGAAAGACTCCGTAGTGGGAGTTGAGGACATTGCGGATATTCTGTCGCAATGGACTGGGATTCCAGTTCGGAAGTTGGCTGAGGCAGAAACTGAGCGTCTGCTCAAGATGGAAGAGGTGCTGCATGAGCGCGTAATCGGCCAGCAAGAGGCAGTTACTGCTGTGTCGCGTGCCATTCGCAGAGCGCGTGCCGGGTTAAAAGATCCGAAGCGGCCGATTGGTTCATTCATCTTCCTTGGCCCAACCGGGGTAGGGAAAACGGAGCTTGCCAGGGCGCTGGCAGAAGCGATGTTTGGCGATGAAGATGCTATGGTTCGAATCGATATGTCGGAATACATGGAGCGTCACAGCACCTCACGGCTGGTTGGAGCCCCTCCTGGATATGTCGGTTATGAAGAAGGCGGCCAGTTAACGGAGCGGATTCGCCGTAAACCGTATTCGGTAATTTTGTTAGACGAGATCGAAAAAGCTCATCCAGAAGTGTTTAACATTTTGCTGCAGGTATTGGACGATGGACGCCTCACAGACGGAAAAGGCCGCCGCGTCGATTTTCGAAATACGGTTATTATTATGACGTCCAACGTGGGTGCCCAAGAGATTAAAAAGGGCGGGGCGCTAGGTTTTACAAGCAACCGCGAATCCAATTATGACAATATGAAAGAGAAAGTTACTGACGAATTGAAAAAACAATTTCGGCCGGAGTTTTTAAACCGAATTGATGAAGTGATTGTTTTCCATCCGCTGAAGGAAGAGCATATTCGCAACATTGTGGACCTGATGTCAGATGAGCTCAAACGCAGACTGAAAGAGCAACAAATTGATTTCGTTCTCTCAGATAACGCCAAGTCTTTCCTGGCGAAAGAGGGTTTTGATCCACAATACGGAGCTCGGCCATTAAAGCGAGCCATTCAGCGGCATATTGAAGATCAGCTGTCTGAAGCGCTGCTGGCGGGCACGATCAAACGTGGAGACAGTGTATTGATCGATGAAGAGGACGGCAAACTGGTGGCTCGGCAGATGGAGTCAAACGTGAAATAACTGATTCGTATAAAGCGATTGGACTAGGGCAGCAGGCCCTAACCAATCGCTTTTTTTCTTGATAGCTTTGCCGAAGTTTGAGCACACTACTATTTACTTATCAAAAAGGAGCGGATAGCAACCCGTGAAAATTATCCTATACAGCTCTACAGGCTGCTCATTTTGCGCAAAAATCAAAAAGGATCTCCAGGAATGGGGCTATGAATATGAGGAGCGGAATGTAACGGAAAATGAAGCGTTTTTTAATGATTTGAATGAGAAAGGAATCTATTCTGTGCCGGTGACCTTTATCGATGAAAAAGCAATTATCGGTTACCGACCCAATCAACTGAGGGAGGCGCTCGGGTTAACAGCTCATACTCAGGTTTGATTCCTTGGAGCAGATAACGTAAACTTAGAATTGCAATGTCATTTTAAACAGAGGAGGAGATACTATGCCAAAAGGTGCTTCCGTGACTAAAACGCTGAAAGTCGGCGACCAGGCTCCGGATTTCACACTCAAGGCTCATGGCGATCGTGAAGTGAAACTTTCCGATTACCGCGGCAAGCAAAATGTGTTTATCGCTTTCTACCCCTTGGATTGGACACCCGTCTGAGGCGCTCAAATGCCTTCGTATGAGGATGACTTGTCCTCGTTCGAGCGGTACGATACCCAGGTTCTGGGTATTTCAGTAGACAGTATTCCAAGCCATGAAGCTTGGCAAAAATCAATTGGTGGAATTACATATCCACTGTGTTCAGACTTCTACCCCCACGGGCAAGTGACCACTGCATTTGGTGTGTTGCGGGATGAAGGTTTTCCAGAGCGTACGCTGTTAGTAATCGACAAGCAAGGTATTGTTCGTTTCATTGACGTGCATCCCATTGGAGAACAACCAGATAATGAAGAGATTTTCCAAATTCTCCGTTCCTTATAGGAAACGGGATTTAAAGTTTGTTATGGAAGACGTATGCCAATGCATGCGTCTTCTTCACTGTCAGGGATCAACATACACAAGCTAGTCATGTGGCATCCTGGATTACTTTCAGTTATATTAGGAAGAAGGCTAAAGCCAATCAATGGCGAATAAGGTTTTTATGACATGATTTGTCTGAAGACATTTTTTGAGATAGGATGTTGATCATTGCCCAAGCTCAAGTCAAAATTTGTTTGCCAAGAGTGCGGTTATGAGACAGCCAAGTGGATGGGCAAGTGTCCGGGCTGCGGCTCGTGGAACACGATGGTAGAGGAGAGCCTGCCCACTCGCAGCGGACAGGGATCTGGAGGCGGCTGGTCTGTGCCGTCCGACGGCATTATGGGTCCCACCCCGATTACTGAAATTCAAATGAAGGATGTACCGCGCATCCTAACCGGATTTGCTGAGTTTGACCGAGTGCTAGGCGGAGGCTTGGTGCCAGGCTCCTTGGTGCTTGTTGGCGGAGATCCCGGCATTGGTAAATCCACGCTGATGCTGCAAACCGCACATCTGTTGTCTGCGGCCGGATACCGCGTCCTTTATGTAACTGGAGAAGAGTCGCCGCACCAGATCCGGATGCGGGCAGAACGACTTGGCGCTTTGTCAGAGAATTTGCTGCTGCTCCCCGAAACTGACCTGGAGCGAATGGAGTCCGCCATCGCCACAGTTAAGCCAGAAGTGCTGATTGTAGATTCCATCCAGACAATGTTTAGTGAAGCAGTAGGATCTGCACCGGGGTCGGTGGCGCAAGTCAGGGAGTCAACAGCTCATCTGCTGCGGCTTGCCAAAAGATCCGGGATTGCCATCTTTATTGTGGGACACGTTACGAAGGAAGGCGCGATTGCAGGTCCGCGTATGCTGGAACACATGGTGGACGCGGTGTTATATTTTGAAGGAGAACGGCATCATACGTATCGAATCATTCGTGCCGTGAAGAATCGTTTCGGTTCCACAAATGAATTGGGTATTTTCGAAATGCGCGATCGAGGTCTGATCGAAGTTTTAAATCCTTCCGAGCTTTTCTTGTCGGAGCGCGGAGTAAACCAACCGGGATCGGTTGTGGTAGCGACGATGGAAGGCAGCAGGCCGGTTTTAGTGGAGGTACAGGCGCTGGTCTGCCAATCTGCTTACGGAACTCCCCGCAGGCATGCAGATGGCGTAGACCCCAGCCGCGTGTCCATGATGATGGCAGTCCTCGAAAAACGCAACGGTCTTTATATCTCCGCATTTGATGCGTATCTGAATGTAGCTGGAGGAGTCAAGGTGGATGAGCCTGCTGTAGATTTAGGCATTGCGTTGTCGATTGCTTCCAGTTATAAAGATCGCCCCATGTCGTCGCTTGATGTTGTGATGGGGGAGATCGGTTTAACTGGTGAAGTGCGCGGAGTTGCCCGCATCGACGGCCGCATCCGGGAAGCGCTTAAATTAGGATTCGAACGGTGTATCGTACCAGCCTCAAGTATACGCGGGTATGACATTCCAACCGGCATTCAGGTGGTAGCCGTGCATACCTTGCAAGAAGCATTACAAGCAGTGATCAAGGGGTGACATTTTTGAGAGAGGATTTAAAAAAGGACAACATGATCAACAAGATTCTTCGTTCCATTTCTCCGGGTACTCCTTTAAGGGAAGGGCTGGAAAATGTGCAGCGCGCGAAAACCGGGGCGCTCATTGTGCTAGGGGATTCTCCTGCTGTAATGAGTATTGTGGACGGCGGTTTCTCCATCGACACCGAATTTACTCCCGCCGGTCTATATGAACTCGCGAAAATGGACGGAGCAATTATCTTGTCGGAGGACGGGAAACGAATTCTTAATGCCAACGCGCATCTGACGCCTGACTCGTCCATTCCTACTTTGGAAACGGGCACGCGGCACCGCACTGCAGAACGTTGCGCGAAACAAACTGGACAACTAACGATTTGCATTTCCCATCGCCGAGACGTGATTACGTTATATCAATCCAATTTCAGATATACGTTAAAAGATATCGGAGTGATTTTAACCAAAGCGAACCAGGCTATTCATACCTTGGAGAAATATAAATCTGTGTTAGATCAGGCATTGGTGAATTTATCAGCGTTAGAGTTTGAGGAAATCGTTACACTGCAGGAAGTGGCTTTGGTTATCCAACGGTTAGAAATGGTCTTGCGCATTAAAGCTGAGATCAGACGGTATATTATAGAGTTAGGAACTGAGGGCCGGCTGATTTCAATGCAAATGGAAGAACTGGTTTCCAAGGTGGATGAAGAGGCCTACCTGTTGGTCAAAGATTACCTGGAGGAAAGCATGGATGTAACTCCTCACCATACATTGACTGAATTGCATGCGTTAAGTGCGGAAGATTTACATGACCACAACTCGATTTTTCGGGTGCTCGGGTATAACACCTCACCCAACCATACGGAAGATATTGTCTTGCCGAAAGGGTACCGCACTTTAAACAAAATTCCTCGTCTTCCTCAACCGGTGATTGAAAACTTGGTCAGTCGGTTTGGTTCCTTGCAGGAAATCATCAATGCCAGCATTGAAGATCTCGATGAAGTGGACGGAATTGGGGAAGTACGTGCGCGTGCAATTAAAGAGGGATTGCGCCGAGTGCAGGAACAGGCGCTGATTGTCCGATCGATTTAACAGGGACTGAAAGTCGAATCAGAAGGGGGTGCCCGGGATGATCATACGAACATTGCCGAGTCTGTTTACAGTGGGAAATTTATTTCTTGGCATCATCTCCATCTTACTGGCGTTTAACAAGCAGTTCGATACAGCTGCTTTGACTGTAATTGTCTGTATGTTATTAGACGGATTGGACGGCAGGCTGGCCCGGATGCTGAATGTACAAAGCGAATTTGGCAAAGAGCTGGATTCTCTATCCGATGTCATTTCTTTCGGAGTTGCCCCAGCTTTCATTATGTACGGAGTGGTATTGTCCAGTCTCGATTGGATCGGAATTGCCATTACGGCCATTTTCCCCATTTGCGGCGCTTTGCGTCTGGCGCGGTTTAATGTGGCAGCTGCGGTAACGCCGAACTACTTCGTCGGGCTTCCAATTACGGCAGCTGGCGGGGTGCTGGCCACCATGGCCCTTTATCATGAATTTATACCGGCTGGTGCGTCCCAGCAAATTTTTTTCCCGCTTGGGATGGTTGGGCTGTC